>JAJQII010000035.1 GCA_021199295.1 Clostridia bacterium | reverse complement strand
GTCCTTCTAAAGACAAACTCTTTTATTTTAAAGGTGGCATAATATGACCGATTTATTTTTACTACAGGCTCTACGTATAATTTAAGCCAGGTATTTAACCAGTCTTTGTATTTCAATTTTTATTTTTTCTCCCAAACAAAAAGTCGTTCCTGCAATTATAGCAGAACGACCTTATGTTTACACCTCATCCGTCAACTTTGTTGACACCTTCCCCTCTATGGGAAAGCACGGATAATACTCACTGCACATAAAAACTAATTAATACTTGCAAATTTAATATATGTGTGCTATACTATTTGTGATATTATTTTGTTATAATATCCTCCGATTGTTTTTATTCCGACTGGCAGGTCTTTTTACATTTTACACAATCGGAGTGTCTTTGTCTATTTCAAACCTTTTTGAACCACGCGGTTGTTCGCGTGGTTTTCTTTATACAAAAAAAGGCAGCGACTTATTAGGTCGCCGTCAATGGACTTTTACCATTCACCACTAAGGAAGAAGCGCTTACTACATAGAATATATATACCTGCTTTGACATAATCCACGGTAATTTCACTATGGTAGATCGTATAATCTTCACATTCTTTTTTTTATACGGGCATTGGTAAATCTATTATATATCAATAAATATGACATGCTTATTGTCATATTTAAAAAATAATTTAAAAAAATTCTTATAAAGAATGATTTAAATTTTAAGTAATGTTTTAAATATGATATAATTACCATATGAAATACTATGTTTATCTGCTTAAGTGTGCAGATGAAAGTTTATACGTCGGCTATACAACCGATTTAACACGGAGGGTTGCCACACATAACACCGGCAAAGGGGCGAAATATACACGAAGCCGTCTGCCCGTTGAACTTGTCTATCGGGAAGAGTTTGACAACGAACACGATGCAAAGAGCCGTGAATGGCATTTAAAAAAGCTGACGCACAAACAGAAACTATCATTAATCAAAAAAATATAAAACAGTTTAATACATATTATCAATCAGACATAGTTTTGTCAATGGTAGCTAAAAATACTATAAAGGCAACAATAAAAGGCGGGGAAACCCGCCTTTTATTTGTTGTGTAAAGCATTAGTAACTTAATGCTATTGTTGTGCTGTGACCTACGTAAGATACATAGTATACCGTTGTATCTACCAACTGGGAACTATCCCTCATCCAAGACCACTTAGACGAAGCGGCGAATGTTGCGTAAGTTTCCGAGTAGTAATAGGTGGTTGAAAGCTGATTAGCACCTATTTTATGCCCGTCACTATCAGTAGCTGAAGTATAATCTGTATAATCCCAATCGAATAGGAACGATACCGAATAAGCACTACTTACCGATCCAAGCCAATTTGTACCAAATATATACAACGAATGTCGCTGATAGTACGTTTCACCATTTTCATAAGCACTATAAGAATCATAAATATCTATAGTGTAACCTGTTGCTTCTTTACTGTTAGAAATATAGGTACTTGCATACATATAGATATAACTGCCCTCGTAAATGTAGTAAGTTCCATTTTTTTCAAGCAGTTTTCCATAGAATGAACTTGTCTGTCCGTTATCATCCACAAATGCTTTTTTACTGCTTGTATAACCAGCAAAATAGTAATACAAAATATACTGCATGCGGGCGTAGACTATTGTCTGCGAGGTAGATATTTCGGTTGCCTCTGCCGAGAAATCACCGTCTTTATACCACTTGTAGAAACTTGCGCCTGTCGACGTTGTGCCAAGCGTTACCGAAGGGCTTAACGCATTGCTACCATCGGTTACAGTATAATCTGTAATTTCTTCACTGGAGTAAGCCCATATAGCGTAGTATGTTACAGTTGTATAGGAAGGCGTTGTAGTAAATACCAGATCGCCGCCGCTTACGTACGCCCAGCCAAGGAAGTAATATCCGCTCTGTGTGGCTGTTGCGTCAGCAAGCGAAGTAGTTTCTATAGTGTACTCAGTATCGGCGTTGAGCGTATATCCAGTATTACCGCTATAGTAGAACGGTATAGCGCTTATAACCTTAATGCCGCTCTGCGCAGCATTTTCTACCCAATACAGCGAAAGTTTTGACGTGCCGCCTTTTGTTGCCGTTAAGGTTAAGCTGCTATTTGCCTCTCCATTATATGATATACTTTCGAGCGTGTAGCCGTAAGAACCGCTGCTTACTGTAATTGTCGCGCCCGACTTAAAGTATAAATCTTCACCGAACTCCAAATAGTCGCCCGAGTAATTAACCGTATAGGTAGTTGAAGCATCTTTATCGCTGCCGAGGTAGTTGGCTATATCTACCCTGTAGTAGTACTCGCTTGTAGCCCTCTCCTCTACGCTTACGGAAATATTTGCACCTGTAATAGTTGCCGTTACCTCGTACGCGTTAATATAGCCAAATTTTGCCGTGTACTCGTTTACAGCTTGTTCAAGGTAAGCCGAAAGGTTGCTTGCAAGCGTTTCTTGGTCGAGGCTGTTTGCCGTAAGGTTTATAAGCATATACTGCGTTGCCGCGTACAGGTAAACATCGCAATAGCCGCTTCCGTACAGGTAATCTATCATATCGCTTACTATATCGTCCGGTGTGTATTCGCCTGCATGATCAAGCTCGCCTATCTTGAAGTACAGCCATGTTGTTTCGCTGTCGGTATTAACGTAAGCCTTTGCCCTGCGAGCGGATGTTGCCGCCTCATCACCGCTTGAAGCATTTACTGCAAACGCGTAATAATAAGTACTTGACGAGCTTTGCCCGAGCCCGACGTATTCGCTTATATAAATATTGAGCGTATTACTGCAATTGCAGAAGGCATACTCTTTTACCGATGATCCGCTGTTATCAAAGTAAACGGTATCAGCAAGGAATACCACATTTGCAAGATATGTGTTGTTGCTGAAGGCGTTCACGCCTATATATTGGATATTTTCGGGAACAACAACATTAACTATCGAAGTTTTGTTAAATACTTCTTTCTGTATTTCAAGCACTTTGTAGCCGTCTATCTCGTCTTCTAAGATAAGCCAGTTGTTGCTGTTATTATAATTTGAAAGGTTTGTGTAGCCCGTAATGCTGTAGTAACCGCCTTCAACAGATATAGTAGTGCCTGTAAATTCAGTATTACTGCTGTTGCTTGAATTTATAGTATACGTACTGCTGTTTGTAAAGGTATAAACCACACCGTTTACCGTAACAGAAGTTTTGGCAACCTTGCCGTAAAGCGCCATATCACCCGAAACGGTTGTTTCTGTTAATGCATCGGAAAGCCCGCTATCTGTATACCAGGTATCACCCAGAAGAGTATATCCGCTGTATATGCTGCTCATATCGGGAAGATCTCCACCGTCGAACACGTGATATTCTACCGTCTTTATAATCTCGCCCGTGCCGTCTATCATATTAAACGTGAGTGTGCGAACTTCTGTTGTCGTAGTATATTCGTAGAGGCTTATATCCCCCGTAACGGTTATAGAGGTAGGCAAATCGCCGTCGCTATAAAGTGGTTCGTTTGTTTCCGAGTCGCAGACAAACGAGCCTGTAATCGGGTTGATATACGTATCGGTTGTGTAAACCACGGCGTAGTTGGTGTCACCTGAAGTAACTATACTATCTGAACTGTACAGATAGATTGTAGAACCGTAACGGAGTTTATAGGTTGCACCCTCAACGTACATGCCGTTTTTAGAATCCCACTCGTAAACAGTTACGATCACATAATCGTCTACAAGGCAATAACTGTCGGAATAGGTTAAAGTGCCATCAGCCGCTATGTGCACAGAGCCGAATTTATAGTAATAGTAGAAACCGTTGGTTTCTTCCGGATCACTGCCACCGTTTACCCAATCGATAGTCAAAGAGTCTGTAGCTATATCGAAGTAGTTCCTGTTATAATCGGGGCTGCTGCCCTTGTATTCAAGGTCTACGCTTACCGAAAGGTAGCCTGCTATATCAAGATACGCGAGGATATGCCCGAGACCGTTGCTGTCGCCGCTGCGCGTGAGCGCCGCGTATATGGGCGAGAAGGTACTGCCCAGAAGCCCGTCGCCGAGCGAGAGTGCGTAGTAGCCGTTTTCGTAATTATCTAAGCCGAGCGTACTTACCATTGTACTGCCGTCTGAGCTGTCGCCCATTGTATAGCTTGAACCGTTGAATATTGCGGCAAAGTAAGAAATGTAACTTTCGAATATGCTTATGGCGCTTGAATCGCTGTTTGAAGTTGTGGTGTACATATACAGCGTTCCAGGATCGGCAAGCCCCGACGAGAGCGAAAGCCCTGCCGCGTCCACTACTATGTTCCAAAGGTCGATACCAAGGTAACTGCCCATCTGCAGCAGCCAGCGTATAGGCGAATCGGAGCTGCCGGAATTTTCGGCAAACAGATTATCTATAAAGTAGTCAAGCGTCATTATCCAGTAAATGGTATCGTCAGACGCCGTGCCGTCGGCGTTGAGCCCGCGGGCAAGGGTTATAAGTCCTAAATCGTCGTCGCCGCTCTGTGCCGCCTTGCTGCTGTAAGAAATACCTATATAGTTCTCCTGCGCAATGGTTACGTTGATAATCGAAAGCACCGTTACCGAGCTGCCCTCGATAAGCCCGAACATATCGAAGTAGAACTCGCCGTCCGCCGTGTAGCCTATGGTAAGCTCGATATTGCTGATATTTACCGTGCCGCTTATATTTATGCCGCTGTAGCTTACCGACAGAGGCACTGAGATTGAACCTGTAAAGGTGTACTCTACCCCCGTTACCTTCTCGTTTTCAGTCTGTATGCCCGATATCGCGAAGTTTGCGATATCTGTTATAAGCTGTGACGTAAAGCCGATATCGGCGTAGCTTTCGGTATAGAGCGTGGTTGACGTACTGCCTGTAGTGGTGGTTGAATCAACCTTTGTGTATGCCGCGTTGCTTGCCGCGCCCACGTAGAGATAGAGCCAGTTGCCGACAGAAGAATCGGCCTCTATAGCCGCCTCTATGCCCGTAATGTTGCCGCTTGTGCCCGTAAGCACGTTTGCCGTAAGTTCACCCACGTTCCCGCTTATACCGAACACTGAAAGAATTTCGTCTATATCAACTATCGCCGTATAGCCGTCGTTTGTTTCTGACACGTACACAATGCCGCCAATCACCGAGTTGAGCAACGTGAATACCGACGTAAGGGCAGAAGTTGTCTCCTGCTGCTGTTCTTCGGTAAGAGTCAAAGCCGCAAGCGAAACTGCCTGGTTAGCGTTCTGGGTATTGTCCGTTCCGTCATCTGACTGACCTGCAATGGATTCGACGAGGGACAGGACTTTTTCGTTCATTATAATATTTACTACGTTATCTATAAGCGAATAGATATCGCCGGACGAAGCCTTAAGTTTAAGGTCTTCAAACTCCGTTCCGCCTATATCAGCAATTTCCACGTAAACGTAATCGCCGTAGTAGACGATAGATGCCTTTACGGTAAAGCCGCTTATATCTATATCCGCCTCTATCGAGTAGATGCTGCTGCCGCCCGATATAGTGCCCGTGGTGGCTTTGGCGTATACGTAGATGCCTTTGAGCTCATCTATGCCGCTTGAATCGCCGTCGAGGGTAAATTCAAGGGCGCTGGCGCTGCTGCCGAACAGAGCGGATATATCTGCCGCGTCGAGGTAGTCGAATATATAGCCGTAAACCTTGTTGATCATACCGTCAAGGTTTAGGGTAAGGTTGTAGTTTTCGGTATCGGCAAAATCCGTTACAAGGGTAGTTGCAAAGCTGTCCGTGCCGCAAGCCTGCACATAGGCGCTAATGTCCATAATCTCGGTAGTGAGCGACATTGAGCTATCTGCCTCTGATACGGTTGCCGTTAAAACGTTGAATAAGTTTTCTTCGCCGTTATTATATTTTATGGAAACATTGCCGTTTGTTACAGCTAACGAGAAGTTATTCAGCGTACCCGAAAGGCTGTTGAGATTGGATATAGTGTCGCGGTCGGTTAAAGTTGAAAGCACCGATTTAAGTATGGTAAGCAGTCCGCTGCTCTCTGCCGAAACCGCAGTAAGCGACGCCGCCTGCACGTTGTTTGTATTGCTTTCTGAATCGTCTGAGCCTATAAGCCCTTCTATAATGCTTATGATACCGTCAATCTGCGAAACAAAGCTGTTGTAATCGGCGTACGTTACCGCCATTCCCTCGCCGTTTATAACAATGTACATAAAGGGATCTGTAGCGGCGGAATTGTAGTTTGCCGCGATATACACAAACTGTACAGCGAGCGTCTGCTTGTTGTTTGTGCCGCTTGTGCCGTCTGTAACCGAAAGGGTTACGTCTACTGCAACCGTTGACACATTTCCGTTTGCATCGAGGGAAACCTCTCCCTTTCCGCTTGCCGAAACGGCTATATCGTTAATTTCCGCCGTGCCGTCTATGGTAAAGTAAGCGCCCTTTTCTGCTATATCCATTGCCACTTCGTACGCGCTCTGCACGGTGGTTACCAGATAATTTAGGTCTATATAGGCAGAGCTGTCGGTGGGTTCACGGCTTGCAACCGTTACGGTAGAGCCGTAAATATCGGCTGTAAGGCAATTATCCCAGTTTACTGAAAGGCAGCCGCCTCCCGTTACGCCGTCTTCTTCGTCACAGTCAAGGCTGTAAGTTATAGTCAAACCGTTGAGGCTTAAGCTATTACTCAAAGACGATGATATTACCGAAAGAAGCACGTCGGTATCTACCGTGACAACCGCCTGAGAGTTGTTAGCGCCTATATAAGTTATTATGCTGTCTATATTTTCTATCAGCCCTGAAACAAGGCTGTTTACATTTATGCCGTTATTTATAATATCCGTCACTGCCGATGCAACGCCAGAGATAAATCCGTCTTTGTCGCCAAGAAGTTCGGCTACTACCTGTATTATGGCTTCGGTATCGACAGACGAACCGTTACCCGACGAAGAATCGCCGTCCGAGCCGTATTCGTTGATGGCTGCTATAAGGTCGGTGATGTTTGCCACCACCTCGTCTATATCGCAGTACAGCTTTATAGAGCAGTCTATGCCGAGAATGTTTGTAAGGTTAAGGTAAACCTTGCCGTAACTTTGCGTAGTGCCGTCGTATGCGTAGTACACTCCGAAGGCAAGCACGGTTGCTTCCGGTTCGGTTTGTGTGGCGTCCATTACAACGGCGAAGTCTGCATAGAGCGCCACGCTGTCCGACGAAGGCTCTACGTATGCCGACAACTCTACCGTGTAGCCGTCGAGCGACGTCCCCGTGGAGTAGCCCGAAAGACCGAGATCTAACGCTATGCTGTTGCCGCTTATAGCCTTTGTAAGACTTTGCGAGAACGCCGTTAAATCAAGGTAGACAGTAAGGCTGTCGGGTTTGGTTATGTTGCCGCTTGTGCCGTAAGCCTTGGCGCTTATGCCCAGTTCGTCAAGCCCGAGCGTAAGTTTGCCGCCCTGCCCCTTGCCTTCGGAATTTACGCTGTAAGAATAGCCGAGGGCTATGCCGCCTAAATCAGCGCCTATATCTATGCCCAAAGCCTGCAGCAGATAATCTGCGTCAAGCTCTACTTCGAGCAGGTAGTCGTTTGCCTTTACTTCGGTTATAAGGCTGTTAAAGTCCATACCCAGAACGGTGTTTATTATGGAGACGAGCGAAAGCGACTCTTCCGTCCCGCCTTCCGCCGTAAGGCTGTAAGAAGCAGTGGTGTTTGCCTGCAATTCTGTCTGGGTGTAGCCCTCTATCGCCGTTATAAGACCGCTGATGCTGTCTGCAAGGTCTTTCACGTCGCAGTAAATGTTGAAATCTGTCTGCGCACCCATAAACTCAGTTACGGTAACGTAGGCAGTGCCGTAGTTCTTGCCGCTGTAGCTGTAGTACACGTCTATATCTATAAGGGTATCCGTGCCCTGCAAAATTTCAAGGCCCGCGCCCACCGTAACGCCGTCTACGTCGGCAAGCGCCGTAAGGTTTACGTCAAGCTCTTTTATTATAGAAAGGTAATCGGAATAGCTGCCGTCTGTAAGCGAATTAACCAGCGTGTACAGTTTTTCGCCGTCTATGGCAAGGTCTAATTCAACCAGCTCACTTTGCAGAAGTTCGTATATGCTCTGCGCCGCAAGCGACAAGTCGTATGCCGTCTGCGAACTGTCGCGGGAGATCGTGGCGGCGTCGGTATTGGTAAGCGTAAGGCTGAGGCCGATATCTTCGCCGTTATATGATATGTCGCCTATATAACCCTTATTAAAGGAATAAGTCTTGCCGCTGTCCGTTTCGGTAACGCCGAAATCGAGCTGTACGTACAGGCTTATGCCCGATATATCCAGGGGGAGCGAAACAGATAGCGTGCCGTCGCCGTTATCGGTGGTTGCCAAAGAGCCTAACAGCGATTCAAGGCTGAAGGAATCTTCCGCCGCGCTCGCCGCAGACAGGGCGTATTTTGCCGTTGCCGCAGACGAGGATTTTATGCTATAGGCGTCTATCCAGTCTGAAATATCGCCTATAATATCGGATATTTCGCTTATATTTGCCTTGAGCGCGAAGTCGCTGCTGTAGTAGGCGCTTATCTCGCCGTCAGAAAATTCAATGTATAAATCCTGCGTGTCGTAGTTCTGGTCAGACGACAAAAGCACCCTTGCCTCTATCGCGTTTATAGGATCGCTGGTTACAGTGGCGATATCAACGGAAAGGTATATAAGCCCGTAGTAAGTATTGTCGCCCGCGTTGAGGATTACGGCGTACTGGTCGCCTCCGCTTAAAACGTCTGAAAAGGCAGACTGCAAAAGGGTAAGCACGTCGGTATCGCCCGTAGCCGCAGAACTGCCGCCTGCAGTCGCGTTGGGTATAGCGCTTACGTAATAAGACTGGTAATAAGCAAAGTTTTCCTGGTTTATGCTGCTTGCGCCGTAAGAGAACGTAGTTGTGGTCGTGGCAGAAGTGTCGAACGTTGCGTTGAACATCACTACCGAGGTTTCCTCTTCCACGTAAACTTCAAGAACCTGCCAGTTTTCGTTGAAGGTTACGGTCATTTCTATGCTGTTGAACGAGGGCAGGTCGCCGAGACCGCCGTTTGTGTACATCGCGTACTGGTAATAATAGCTTGCCGAACTGCCGAGCACGAATGTCTGTGAATACGTGCCGTCGCCGTTATCTATGATATCGCTTATCTCTGACAAGGTATCCTCGTTTAAAAGGTACACCGTCATTTCAGTGGAAAACTCGCCGTAGATATAAAGATAATCGCTGCGGTAATAGTAATAGGTGTCGGAATATACGTCGTCCCATTTAACGTCGTTTACCGTCACGCTGGCAGAAGTAGCTTCGCCCGTGCGCCTGTATGCTATAAGTTCGCCGTCGTCGTTTACCTTGTAACAGGTCTGCGAAGCCGACGTGGTAACGCCCGTGGTAACGTCAGTTGCTATCATTACTCCGTCGGAATAATCTTTGTAGGTGTGCGTATAGGACTTTATGCCGAACGAGGAAGAAACGTTTGTCGCCTCTGCGCTGTAATAATTCTGGGTATCGAGTACGTAAGCAAGGTAATACAGCGTGTTGGCAGACAATTCTTCGTCTGCCGCCGCCTCTGACGGGGTTACGCCCTCAGGCGATAACTTGGTATTTTCTAATGCGTTGGGCACTTCGTTGGGTTGTGTGCTGCGCGAAAATACTATTATGGCAAACGTGCCGCCTGCCGCCACTATCGCGCCGAGTATGCTGCATAAAACTATGCGGAGTGTTCTGTGTGAGTGTCTTAATTTAACCATTTAAAATGACTCCCCTTACGGGTTTTATATTTTTTCAAAATCGTAAGCACTCTAATTATATAATTTTAGATATGACAATGTCAATTAAAATTAGCAATTTGTCATAAAAAAGTATGACAAGTGGCGTGATTTATTATGACAAATTATGACAAAAGTTTGCATAATGTTACATTAACCATATAATATAATAAATAAAAAAAGTACAAGGAGAAAAATTATTTTGTCTGTAAAAATCTATATGACATCTGCAAGGGGCGGCGCAGGCTGCACCACCGTTGCGGCAGGGATAGGTTCGGCGCTTGCAGCAAGCGGCGAAAGAACGCTTATTTTGGACGGAGACAGCGTATGCGGCGCTGCGCTTGCCGTGTGCGGGTGCAATAATTTGCAGGTTTTTACCGTTGCCGACGTGGAGAGCGGGCTGTGCAGGGCTAAACAGGCGGCAACGCAGCACCCCAGGTACAAAAATCTTTACGTAATGCCCACCCTGGGGGCTACGACAAGAGAGGGCGCTGTAAGCGCCGTGCGCGAAGTACAGGATCTGTTCGATTACATAATATGCGACGGCGCGGCAGCCGAGGTATGCGACAGCGCGGTCGTAGTAACAGAACCCTACCAGCAGAGCGTAAAAGCCGCCGACGCTAAGATTTGCGCTTTAAAAGACAGGGGAATGAAAGTCGCGGGCGTTATAGTAAACAAGGTAAACGGCGGGCTTTTGGTTACAGGGCAGATAGTTTCGCCGCGGGATATAGCCGAAGCATTGCGCGTTAAACTTATAGCCGTGATACCCGAAGACTTATCTTTGCCCCTGGGCAAAACGCGGGCGCAGGCACAAAAATACTTTAAACTCGCGGCGATGTCGCTTACAGGGAAAGGCAGTAAAATTTACAACCCCGCAGAGGGCTACACGGGCGCTGGCGGTTACATAAAGAGGATTATGAGGGAACGGATATGAAAAATAAAATAAAAAAGCCCCTGCTTGCGGACAGGGAAATTATGACTGAAGCCGAGCGCGAACTGCTTATACGCGATTTGACAACCGTCGCGGAAGAATATTTCGAGCCCGACGGCAAAGCCCACCTTGACATAACGCGTACCGAAAGCGGCTTATCCGTCTGCCTTATCTTCAGCGCGAGAAGAATAAAAAAATTGTGGAGACCGCAAAACTGATTAACCATTAATTGCGGCATATATGGGCATTAAATATCCCCGCAGAAAAGACTGCGGGGTGTAAATTTATCCAAAAATCTGTGTTACGGCGTCTTTTAATTCTTCCCCGTCGCCGTTCGAGGGATAGGGGCTTTGCACAAGATTTACGCCGTCTGCGGCGGTGACGCCCGTGCCGTGGATGGTTGTGCCATTCGGCCAGTATATCTGTGCGGTGGTAAGTTTTATAGCCTCGCCCGTGGTATCATTTTTATAAGTGGTCTGCATTATCCCCTTGCCGTACGTGCGGCAGCTTTTAACGTCTTCTGCCGAATAACCCGTAAGGGTTAAATACTCGCTGCTGTAATCGGAAACGTATATATCGCCGTAGTCTATAATACCATAACTTATAAGCACGCCGATAAGCGCCTCTGACGCGCTCGCCGTGTTGCCGTTGGCAAGCACATACACATGCGTGCCGCTGTCTACCGTACAGCCTTCCCCTGAAGAATACTTACTGTCGGTATAAAAAGACGTTACCGAACCCGACTTGTATTCAGCCGTCATGGCGCACACCTCAGACGAGGATATCGACGAGGTAAAACAGGATGCTATATACTGCATTACCGAGACGTAACCGCCCCCGTTGTTGCGCAAATCGAGGATCAAAGACGTGCAGCCCTGCGAATTTAACACGGCTACCGCCTGGGCAAACTGGCTTGCGGCTTCGCCGTAAAACTGCGAAAGGCAGATATAGCCCGCACCTTCGGGCAGATAATCTATTGCGTCCGTACCCGTTTCGTAGAGCACGGGGGTACTGCCGTCTTCAGACAAAAAAGCCCACGAGCTTTGGGCGGTGGCGCATACCACGTAGCTTGCCGTGTACGAACTTTTTGCAAAAGTATACGACTGCCCGCCAAGCGTGTTAAATGTGACCTCTTCCCCCGTTTCCCTGTCCGACACGTACGAGGTAAAATCTGCCTGCGAGGTAAACTCGTAAGTTTCGCCGCCAAAGGTTGCCGAAACGATATAGTCGCCCGACCTTAACCCGCTGATATACGCGGGGGAATTGAACACTACCGTATTTGCTAGCACCCCGCGCGAAGGGATATACGAATAGCTTATGCCGTATCCGCTTTTGCTGCCTGAATTGGACTCTTCAAGCTGTTTGTATTCTTCGGCGGTGTAATAAGCCGAATAACTGTCGAGGTACTTAGATATAAAGCTGTCTATGGAATAATCGTAAAAATCTTCTGTAGGAACGTCCTGGTAATAGTATGTGTCTATCATGGAAAGCAGCCATCCGATAGAATCGTTGCCGCTATCCGAGACGCTTCCGCGGACAAAGTACCCGCAGAAAAACGACGCGACTACAACGCACAGCACCGCGACGGCTATGCCGGCACGGACTGCTACTTTTTTTACAACTGAAGATTTAGCCACTTAAGATTATTTGCCGCTCCTTAACTTTCTATCGTACAGTTTGTGCAAAATATCAAAAGTTACAGCATCGTCAAACGTACGGATATCCAGCCCCATAAGGCGTTCTATCTTGTCAAGGCGGTACATCATCGTGTTGCGGTGCATATAAATATTACGCGCCGCTGCGCTTATGTTAAGGCTGCTGCGAAGAAAGCAGTCGGCAGTACGCATAAGTTCGCCGTCACCGAAAATACGGCGCACAATGTTGGGGTTGTAGCTGGCAAGAATTTTTTCTGCCTGTTCGTCTGAAATAAGACTGATTAAGTTTTTTAAGCCTGCCTCGCGTTCAACTTCAGGGATGGGCTGAACTAATTCTTCCGTAGCGGGGTTGTTTAATTTATTGCTCATACAGCATTTTCTCCTTTTGTTTTTTGTATTATACTACTAAAAGCTTAAATGAGCAATAAAAATTATTTAAAGTATTTTGGAAAAATGCAAGATTTTTGAGATAAAAATACATACTGTAGTATAGCGGATACGCCCGTTTGCCTTTACCTATTTAAATATAGCGGTCTTCTTGCACGCGCGGGCGCACGCACGAACAATATATAATTAAATAGAGTGCACAAATTGGGGCTTAAGCAAAAAAATTTACTAAATATGTATTTTTTGCTGTTAAAACTTTCGTTTTGCTCTTGACAGAATAACGAATTTGTAATAAAATATATGGTAGATAATCTGTTGCGGGAATTTGCTTGAACGATTGTCTGCCCGCAGCCGCGAAAGGGCTGCGCACATAACGCAAAAAATTTATCTGACGGAGAATGATTATGACAACTACAAAACAACCCAACAAGTACCTGTCTGTAGTTACCTACGTAATCGCATTGGTTTGCCTTTTACTTGGCTTGCTTTTGCCTTTATACGAAGGAAAAATGCTCGCTGCCATGCTCCCCTCTGCTTTAAGCAAGGTCATCACCAGCATTTCGCTTGACATCGGTACAGAGTTCGCTAATTCGATCAATGTAAACTTCTTCGGTTTTACTATTGATTTCGGGGCACTGACAGTTCTGCTTTATGCGCTTATTACTGTTATCGGCATTATAATGCTTATACCCGTATTTGCCAGCAAAAAGAATACGAATACGGCACGCGTTTGCTCTTCTATTGTTGAAGTAGTTGCGCTTATCGTGCTTTTCGCCCACATCTTTAACCAGATAGGTTTCTCAGGCCTCGGCATAGACAAGTTCCATTGCTCATGGGCTGTACTTATCGCTTTTGCCGGCACGCTCCTTATGCTTATTATACAGGCATTCGGCAACTACAAAGGCAGCGGCGTACTTAAAGTTATAATACTTATTCTTGGCGCAATCAGCGTTATCGCAATGTTCGAAGTAACGTTATTCACCTCCCTCTTCAAGAGTGAATACGGCAGCATCAACGGCTTGTTCGCAGTAGGCGCAAACGGCGTTGTATACTCAGGTTTCGATATCGTTTCTTACTTCGTACAGTATACGTTCTGCTCAAGCTCTGCGATTACTTCTACCAGCGCTATGTTCAACCTTACAATTTCCAGCCAGTACGTATTCGGCACAACCACGGCTGCAATACTTGCTTCGTGCTTCGCCGGCATAGCCGTACTGCTTGTACTTATTAACTTTGCTATAGACCTGATTTCCGCAGGATGCAAAACAAAGAAATGCGGTCTTGTATTCGCTTGCGTAAGGTACATCCTTCAGGTTGTTGCAGCTGTAGTAGCTATTATCCTTCTGTTTATAATAGACGGCACTAAACCCGGCATGATGTTATATATTATAACGGGCGTTGCCGTTATAGAGGCTATTATAAGCATTATAAGGACTGCGGCATTCAAGTCGCCTTACGAAGAAGAAGACAGGTATGCTTCCCCTGCAGAAAACGAGTGTATCGACGACACTATCGCAGAACCCGCTTACGAACCCGCATATGAGCCTGCATATACGCCCGCTCCTGCACCTGCACCCGCTCCCGCGCCTGCTCCTGCACCTGCTCCCACATATGTACAGTATGTTCCCGTATACCCTGCAGCACCTGCTCCCGCTCCTGCACCCGCAGCACCTGAGAAAGAGGTCGTTTACAAGGTTAAGACAGTTTACAACGGACCTACAGATTCCTTCATCTCCCGTCTTACCGACGCTGAAAGGATTGAATTCTCTAAATTGTTCATAGAAAAAATTCACGGCTCTTACGAGAACGTTCCCGACTACTCTGTAGGCGGCGACAACAAAGAGTTCTTCACCGCGATATTCGTATACCTCGGCAAGTTCCGTCCTATGATTTCTGACGGGCTTATGAACAAGATTTACAGCGAATTAAATCTTCTTAACTAAAAAGTTTAAGCCGCAGGCAATGCCTGCGGCTTTTATTTTACTTAAAAAGCCACCGCCCTCGGCGGTGGCTTAATTTTAAATGAATTTATTTGAACAGATGGATAAATTCCCTGAGCGCGTACGGCACGGGGATATTCTTGGGCAATGCCATACCTACGCCGCGTACGGGCAACGTGGGGCTAACGTTTATCTCGAAAAGCTCCCCGCTTTCAAGATACTTTGTGCAGTACTCGCGCGGAACGCAGCCTATGCCCATACCTTTTATGGCAAGTTTAAGCATAAGATCCCAGTTGGCAACCTCGATATCGGGAATGAAATTCAGCCCGAGCGAATTTAAGTAATTGTCGGTAGCCTGGCGGGCGATGGTATTCTTTTCCATCATAAGAAGGGGAAGCTCCTGCAGCCTTTTTATCGGCACGGTCTTATCCTTAAGCTCGCTGAATTTGTCGTTGGCTACAAATATATCAGACAAAAGGCTTACGCTGCCCGAAAGCACCACGTCTTTATCGCTGACAGGCAGGTTGATAAACACTATGTCGCACTTATTATCTTTAAGCTGGGCTATAGTGTCGAGCGTAGTGCCCGTTATAAGGTCGAACTTTACGGCAGGATATTTTTCGTGGAAAGCCACTATTTTATCGGCTATAAGGTTAGAAAAGATAGAATCTGTCGCGCCGATCCTTATTGTGCCCGTAGCCGTTGTTTTAAGCTCTATAAGGGCGTTTTCGGCACTGTCTAAAAGGGTGAGGGCGTCTTCTACCGATTTATAGATAAGTTTGCCACCCTGCGCCGACAATTCCATTCCCTTATGGGTACGGTTGAAAAGCGACGTGCCAAGCTGTGTTTCGAGTTGCTTTATCGCCTGCGACACGGCGGGCTGGGAAATAAATAGCTCCTCTGCCGCCTTGGTAAGACTGCCGCATTTTGCAACGGTGTAGAACACCCTGTATAGTTCAAGATTTACCATTTTTTATATTCTCCTCTTTCCAAAGTTTGGAAGACTTTTTGCCCTTAAAACCCCTTCGCCACAAGTGGCTCTCTGTCTCAAAGACTGTAAGGGAAACAGCCTT
>JAJQII010000099.1 GCA_021199295.1 Clostridia bacterium | reverse complement strand
CCCCCCCCCCCCCCCCCCCCCCCCCCCCCCCCCCCCCCCCCCCCCCCCCCGCCCCGCCCCCCCCCCCCCCACATAAGTGATGTTGATACACGTATATATAGCGGATTGAAGGCTACATCTCGTTATCCGTCGTTATTATATTGTAAATTATTGCCGCATTTTTATCTTCCTGAAAATATAGACAGAGCTGTATTTTTCGATGTGGATATGATAGTAAATGGCAGCCTTGAAGAATTTTACAAAATGGATATAGGCGAAAATTATTTAGCCGCTTGCCATGGTATTGTAGCTTTTACAAAGAAATTAAAAGAAATTGCTCAAGATAATGCTGGGGATAATTATGTTAATTCTGGTGCAATAGTATACAATTTGTCAAAATTCCGCGAAAATAATATTGATATATCCTTTTATAAAAGATTTCTTGAAATTAGTGAGCAGAAATTGTTTGAAGAATATCTTTTAAATAATATGTTATACGGCAATATTTATTACCTTATGCCGTATGACTATAACTACAATGCAGGAGCTACAAGTTTATATTCAGAGTACTGCGAGAAACATAATGTTGTTCCTAAGAAACTTATATATCATTATATGGATTTTGGTAATAAATGTGCAATAACAAAGCCGTGGGATGCTTACGAATACTATTATCAGGGAAAACCAAATAATGTATTTGATGAAAACATGTATGCCATTTACAAAGTTTGGTGGGATTATGCTTTGGAGTTATCGCCTTGCTTAGTAAGCGGTATAATAAACCAAGTTAAAAAATCGGCTGCAGAAAAAAAGTTGAGCGCAATAACAAAGGAGCGCGACCGCTGGAAGACATACGAAAAAACTTTTAAATATTTGATACAAAACGATATGGCAAATATAACGGCTAACCATTATTCATTGGCAAATTTATTGACAAACAGAGGAATTAATAAAATTGCTATTTTTGGTAATCAGGAAATTGCTCATGTACTTATATCACTTTTAAAAGATTCTGCTGTCAATATAGCTTACGTGGTTGATAATGTTCCCGTAAAGGGCATAAAAACATTGCGCAGAGATACAACAAAATTCCCCGTTGTGGATTTAATGATAGTGGCTGACGTTATGTCGTATAAAAGTATAGAAGAACGGTTGAACAAGTTAAAAGTCCCGTTTAAATTTGTAAACTCGGCGGAATTTTTGCAATCGCTGAAACAGCCTGCGGAAGACGAAAATATGGCAGATAAATTGCGTGAACAAGGGCTGCTTATAGAAAGTCTTAAACAGCAAATCGCTGACAATAAAATAGCAATTGATAATTTAAAAAATGAGATTGTTGCATTAAAGTAAAAGAACACCCCCGCGTGCGGTCTCCGCACGCGGGGGCGTTCTCTTTTTAGTTTGTTTACAGCTTTCAATTTTCCCGTGTTTTAATTGAAATTAATAATCTGATATGCTATAATAAAAAACATGGACAGCATGCTTGATAATTTAAACGAAGAACAGAAAAAACCCGTAACCGACACTGAAGGCGCTGTGCTCGTGCTCGCGGGCGCAGGCAGCGGCAAAACCCGTGTGCTTACAACGCGTATAGCCTACATACTCGAAAAAGGTCTTGCAAGCCCCTGGCAGATCCTCGCCATAACTTTTACCAACAAGGCGGCGGGCGAAATGCGTGAGCGTGTGCAAACCCAGATAGGCGAATGCCGCGATATGTGGATATGCACTATCCATTCTATGTGCGTACGTATTTTGCGCGCCAACACGCAGGAAGCGGGCATAAAGCCTGATTTTTCCATTTACAGTGAAACGGAACGAAAAAATATCATAAAAAAATGTTTAAAAGAACTCGACTTTGACGATGATAAATTATTAAAGACGGCAAAATTCCATATAGGCAACGCCAAGATGCTCGGGCTTGATCCTGACCAGTATTTAAAGCTGCATGCGCACGAAGATCACATAGAGGCATGTATGAAGATATACGAGCGTTACGAAGACCGTCTGCGTGAAAATAACGCCCTCGACTTCGACGACCTTTTATTATATACCCTTCGCCTTTTGCGCCGCAATGCCGATGTACGCGGTTTCTATTCCAGCCGCTTTAAATATATAATGGTAGACGAATTCCAGGATACCAACGCCGTCCAGTACAGCATAATAAAACTGCTTGTAAAGGAGGGCGGCAACCTGTTCTGCGTGGGCGACGATGACCAGTCCATATACGGCTGGCGGGGCGCTCAGATAGAAAATATCCTGCGTTTCGACAGCGACTATCCCAAAGCTAAGGTATATAAACTCGAGCGCAACTACCGTTCTACGGGCAACATACTATCGCTTGCGAATACCATAATCAAAAACAACGGCAACCGCCGTGGCAAAACGCTGTGGACGGAGGCGGGCGAGGGCGAAAAGCCCAGTTATTTCCCTGCCGAAGACGAGCTGGGCGAGGCTCTGTATGCCGCCCGCACCATATCCGACCTTGTCTTGCATAAGGGCTACAAGTATTCAGACTTTGCCGTCCTTATGCGTATAAACGCCATAACCCGCCCCTTCGAGCAGGAGTTTACCAAGTACAATATACCCTACAAAGTATTCGGCGGACTTAAATTTTTTGAGCGTAAAGAGGTAAAGGACGTTCTTGCATATATGCGCCTTATTGCCAACCCGTACGACAGCGAGGCGCTTACGCGCATAATCAACGTGCCCAGGCGTGGCATAGGCGGCAGGACGTTAGAGGTAATGGAAGATTACGCCTCGCAAAACGGGCTTTCACTGTACGACGCTGTGCTCGACTGTGACTACCTTGACGTAAGCCAGGGCACTAAAAAGAAACTTGCCGACTTCGGTCTGCTTATAAAAAATCTTGTGATAGAATCGCAGTCCGCCCCCGTAAACGAGTTCGTGCGTTCGCTTATATCGGGCACGCACCTTCGCGAAGCGTTAGAGGACGAAAACGACATAGCCAACATAGACGAATTTACCACCTCGGTAGACGACTACGTCCGCCTTAACCCCGACTCCACGTTGAGCGATTACTTAAGCGCCATAACTCTCTATTCCGACACCGACGAGATGGACGAAAGCGATTACGTTACGTTAGCGACTATACACGCAGTAAAGGGGCTGGAATTCAGGGCGGTGTTCATCGCGGGGCTTGAAGAGGGCATAATGCCGTCTTCCCGCGTAGACGACGGCGGGAAAGAGGTAGAAGAAGAGCGCAGGCTTATGTATGTAGCCATAACAAGGGCGAGGGAGCGCCTTTATCTTACCCGCGCAAAGGAGCGCAATCTTTACGGCAGAAGGGACAGGTCCGTTCCCTCCCGCTTTGTAAAGGAGCTTTCCAAGCCGTTAGGCATAAACGAAGTTTCCTATGCGGGCAACAGGTACGCGGGCAGTTACAGTTATGGCGGCGTACGCTCCGACAGTTATACCAAGGAAACGCGCAGGGCGCTGTATTCTTCGGATAACGAGTTTACAGGCACAAACCGTTCAGGCAGTTCTTATGCCAGTCCAGCCAAGTCCTTTGCGTTCGGCGCAAGCCCGCAAAAAACGCAGGCGGGCAAATACCGCGTAGGCACAAAGGTACGCCACTCAAAGTTCGGCAACGGCACTGTGGTTGCCGTGCGTAACGGCGGCAGCGTTATCAACGTGGCATTTGACGGCCAGGGCATAAAGGAGCTTTCTGCAACCATCGCCCCCTTAACAATAATACAATATTAAAATAACATTAAATTTTTCGGGTAAACAGCTATGACTATGCGCGAAATGGTAGATACATTAAACAAGTGGGCACACGAATATTACGTTTTGGATAACCCTTCGGTAGACGACAGGGAGTACGACGCTTTATACGACAAATTAAGGCAGCTCGAAGCCGAAACGGGCGAGGTGCTTTTTGACAGCCCCACAAAAAGGGTGGGCGGCGAACCGCTTAAAGGTTTTACCCGCCACGAGCATATATCACGCCTGTACAGCCTTGATAAAGCCGTAACTATGGAGCAACTCGACGCATTTTTTACCCGCATTAAAAAGGTTGTGCCTAATCCCGAATATACCGTGGAGTATAAATTCGACGGGCTGACAATGTGCCTTACGTACGAGGACGGCAAGTTCGTTCGCGCCTCTACCCGCGGCAACGGCGTTGTGGGCGAAGACGTAACCGCCCAGTGCCTTACCATAAAATCTTTCCCCCTTTCCATAAGTTATAAGGGTGTTTTAGAAGTAAAGGGAGAGGCGGTAATACGGCTTTCCGTACTTGAAAAATACAACAGCACAGCGGCAGAGCCGCTAAAGAACGCGCGAAACGCGGCGGCAGGAGCGATACGTAATTTAGACCCTGCGGTAACGGCAACGCGCAAGCCTGAAATTATGTTTTACGACATAAATTATATGTCAGACGGCATGCCCGAAACTCAGGCGGCTTGCTTTGCTTTTTTGCGCGAGCAGGGCTTTAAAGTATTCAATGACCCGTGGATATGCCTTAACGAAGACGAGGTAAAGGACGCGGTAAACCTTATAGAGCTGAAGCGCAGGGAGATAGACGTTTTAACCGACGGCGCTGTAATTAAGCTCAACAACGTGCCCGCCCGCGAGGTTATAGGTTTTACGGATAAATTTCCCCGCTGGGCGATAGCCTATAAATTTGAAGCAGAGGAGAGCGTGACCACAGTTAAAGAGGTGCGCTGGCAGGTGGGCAGGACGGGCAAACTTACCCCGCTCGCCGAGCTTGAGCCCGTGGAACTTGCGGGCGTGACGGTGCGCAGGGCGACTTTAAATAACTTCGGCGATATACTCCGCAAAGACGTAAAGGTGGGCAGTAAGGTGCTAATACGCCGTTCGAACGAGGTTATCCCCGAAATACTGGGCGCTGTAGAACATTCTTCAGACAGTGCCGAGATAATCAAGCCCGCTGTCTGCCCCGTGTGCGGCAGTACTCTTACCGAAAGCGGCGCGAATATTTTCTGCCCCAACAGAATGTGCCGCATGCGCGTAGTGGGCAGAGTTGTGCAGTTCTGTTCTAAAGACGCTATGGATATAGATGGCATCTCCGAGATGACTGCAAACCAGTTTTATACCGATTTAGGGCTTAGAGAATGTTCCCAGCTCTATAAAATCACGGCGGAAGATCTTGCCTCGCTTGACGGCTTTAAAGATAAAAAGACGGGCAATATATTGGGGGCAATCGCAAAAAGCAAGGATTGCGAATTGTCGCGCTTTATCTTTGCCTTGGGTATAGATGGGGTAGGCAAAGTGGCGGCTTCCGACCTTGCCGCCACATTCGTCTCGCTGGAAAATCTGCGTTCCGCCCAAAGAGAAAAACTTCTGTCGTTAGAAAATATAGGCGATATCACGGCGGACGGCATTGTAAAGTGGTTCGCCTCGCCTGAAAACGCGGCGGAAGTAGATAATCTGCTTGCCGCAGGCGTTACGCCCAAACAAAAGCAAAAGCAGGTTAAATCGAACATATTCGCGGGGCAATTTGTTGTTTTAACGGGCACGCTGCCCACGTACAAGCGTTCGCAGGCGCAAAAGATTATAGAAGAAAACGGCGGCTCGTGCCAGTCTTCGGTAACGGCGAAAACAACGCTTGTGCTTGCCGGGGAAGAGGCGGGCTCTAAACTCGACAAGGCTAAAAAACTTGGCATAAAGATAATAGACGAAGCAGAGTTTAAATCAATGCTCGGCATAGAATAATAAAAAGACGGGGCGTCCCGTCTTTTTTATATCCTTTCGATTTCCGTTTTCTGCTTGTACTCTACAGACGCCACGGCGGCAAAGTATACGGCTTTAGCGCCTGCAATTTTAAGTTCCCTGCAAATTTCGTTTGCAGTTGCTCCCGTGGTCATCACGTCGTCTACAAGCAGTATGGTTTTATCTTTGCACGCCTTTTTGTCGGTAATTTCAAAAACGCCTATAAGGTTTTCGGCGCGGTCTCTGCGTGAAAGCCTTTTTTGCTCGTCGGTATCGCGTTTCTTGTTCAGAACGTTCTTTACGGGTATATCGAGCCTCTCGCCGAGATTTCTGGCAAGCAGTTCCCCCTGGTTGTATCCGCGCTGGAACTTCCGCTTTTTTGTAATGGGAACATAGGTAATAAAGTCGCACGCGGGCAGTTCGGCGGTTTTCTTTTGCAAAAGAGAGCCAAACCATTCGGCAAGGTATTGGTTTCCGTTTTTGAACTTTAAAACGAGTTTTGCCCCGCCGCCGTCGTATACAAGGGCGCTTACGCCCTGCTTGAATTTCGGCGCTATCTCCTTGCATTCCCCGCATATTTCAGGGCGGGCAGTCTTTCTTCCGCATACAGGGCAGGTTACCTTGTCGTTAAAAGTCACCGTCTTCAGACATTCGGGGCACAGGTTAGTGCCGTCAAAGGTATCTCTGCCGCATAAATCGCATGTTATGTTAAGGGGAAATATAGCGTCCCGTAAATTTTTTAAAAAGTGTTTGGCTGCCATGTTAAGGTAAAGGCGGCAGAATGCCGCCCGTGATTACAATAAATAATTTTTAAGGCTCTGCGCCCTGTCTGTTTTTTCCCAGGGCAAGCCGTCTTTCCCGAAATGCCCGTAAGCCGCCGTTGCCAGGTAAATAGGGCGGCGCAGATCTAACGCGTCTATTATGGCGCTGGGGCGAAGGTCAAATTCCTTTACAACTATGTCGGCTATCTGTTCGTCGGGCAGTTTACCCGTGCCGAAGGTGTTTACGTAGACCGAAACGGGGGTAGAAACGCCTATCGCGTAGGCAACCTGCAATTCCATTTCCTCGGCAATGCCTGCGGCAACGATATTTTTACATATATATCTTGCCATATAAGAGGCAGAGCGGTCTACCTTGGTGGGGTCTTTGCCAGAAAAAGCCCCGCCGCCGTGGGCGCATCTTCCGCCGTAGGTATCCACTATAATCTTTCTGCCTGTAAGCCCGCTGTCGCCCTCAGGTCCGCCTATTTCAAACCTTCCCGTGGGGTTGATATAGTACTTTGTGTTTTCGTCTAAAAGGTTTTCTGGGATAACGCTTTCTATAACGTACTTGCGTATGTCGGCCCTCAGCTGGTTATTGGTAACGTTTTCGTCGTGCTGGCAGGAAACTACTACCGTGTCCACGCGCTTAGGCGTTCTGCCGTCGTATTCAACGGTAACCTGCGTTTTGCCGTCGGGGCGAAGATATTCTAAAAGACCGCATTTCCTTACGTCGGCAAGGCGCTTTGCAAGTTTGCTTGCAAGGTAAGCCGTAATGGGCATAAGCGCTTCCGTTTCGTTGCAGGCGTAGCCGAACATCATACCCTGGTCGCCTGCACCAAGGGCGTCGTACCTGTCGCCGCCGCAACGGTTTTCCACCGAGCTATCCACGCCCATTGCAATGTCGGGGCTCTGCTTATGGATGGCTATGTTTATCTCGCAGTTATCTGCCCTGAAAGAACCAAAGGTGTACCCTACGTCGGCTATAACGTCGCGGGCTACTTTTTTATATTTAATCTTTGCGTCGGTAGTAACCTCGCCCATAATAAGTATCTGGTTGTAGGCGGCGCAACATTCTATTGCGCAACGCGCCATAGGGTCTTCTTTTAAAATGGCATCCAGTATTCCGTCCGAAATCTGGTCGCAAAGTTTGTCGGGGTGACCTTCGGTCACGCTTTCGCTTGTAAAAAGTTTTTTCATAAAAATCCTCTCTCGTGAATTTCTTTTTGCATTGCTGTGCAAAAACAAATTACACGATTTTTAAAGACAAACCATTCTTGGTACTTTGTACCTACGAATGTTTTTTCTTTCTTGCAGGCATTTATTTTAGCGTACGTATTTTATAATGCCTGCAATTCAATCTTTTACCTTAAAATCAATGGGTTCAAAGCATAACAAGTGACGCTTTGAACTCACTATTATTTAAGATAGCAGCCGCTTTTTGCTACGCAAAAGAGCGAATACGTGTTTTTTTGCGTTGGGAGGATGGCAAAAATTAAAGCCCTGCGGCGTACCGCAGGGCACAATGTTAAAATTTTTCCCATCGGTACGGCTTTAGCACCTTGCTTTGCAGGTTGCTGTGTGGTCTGTGAGCCGTTCTCTCGCACACTCTTTATAGGTTATGTAAGCATTATAGCATCAGCCCTGCTTACTGTCAAACAAAATTAATTGCATAAAGCATAAAAATCGTATATAATTAGTAACGTATTAAAATTTATTGCGAGGGATTTATGGAATGTACTCTTTGCCCCGTGTCCTGCGGGGCAGACCGCCCCGACTTTAAGGGCGCGTGCTCGGCAGACGGGCTTAAAATTGCAAAGTATTATCTTCATCCGTTCGAAGAACCGCCTGTTTCCTTTTCCAAGGGGAGCGGCTGTATATTTTTCTGCGGGTGCAGTTTAAAATGCGTCTTCTGCCAGAACTACGAACTTTCCCGCAATACACGCGGCAAGCAGATTACAGTAGAAGATCTCGCCGCGATATTCAAAGAGTTAGAGCAAAGCGGGGCAGACAATATCAATCTTGTAAACCCCACCCACTACGTAAGGGAAATTGCCGCCGCGTTCAGCATTTACCGCCCGTCGATCCCCGTTGTATACAATACCCACGGCTACGAAAAACTTGAAACTTTAGCGCTTGCAGATAAGTTTACCGATATATGGCTGCCCGATCTTAAATTTATGTCAAGGGAAGGGGCGGCAAGGTACTGCGCAAGGGAAAACTATGCCGAATTTGCCCTGCCAGCCATAGAGTATATGGCGCAAAAACCTTTAAAATTCGATGAAAACGGCAAGATGCTTTCAGGCTGTATAGTAAGGCATCTCGTGCTGCCGCTCAACGCGGGCGAGGCGGTAAAAGCAGTAAACTTTGTGGCTACATTGCCAAAGGATACATACTTTTCGCTTATGAGCCAGTACACGCCATACGGCGATATAAAGAATATCCCCGAACTTCAGCGCCGCATAACCAAAAGGGAGTATTTAAGGGTGCTTGGCGCGGTAGAGGCGGCGGATTTAAAAAACGTTTTTATTCAGGACTACGAAAGCGCCGACGCGGCGTTTATACCAGAGTGGGATTATTAAAACGGTATGCTGTTTAATATAAATGGGGTAAGTTTTTCTTACCGTGGCAATTTAATACTCGATAACGTAAGCCTTACGGTAAACGAAGGCGAGCGCGTGGGGCTTATAGGCGAGAACGGGGCAGGCAAAACAACCCTTATAAAACTTATATGCGGCAGTCTTTATCCCGATTCGGGTACGGTAACGTTAAAAAACGGCGTTTCCGCAGGGCTGTTAGAACAGAACGGCGGTTTGGAATGGGACGGCACTGTATATTCGTGCATGCTTGACGCGGTAAAAGACAGGCTGGACGCGGTAAAGCGGCTTGGCGAGCTTTCAGATAAACTTTCGCAGTGTGAATACGGCGGCAGGGAGTATAACGTTCTCTCGGCAAAATACGAAAGCGTCAATAAATTTATCGCTGCCCGCGACTGCTACAATGCCGAAGTAAACGTAAAAACGGTACTCGGCGGAATGGGCTTTGCCGATTGCGGCGACCAAAAGATTTCCACTATGTCCGGCGGTGAGAAAACCCGCCTTAAACTTGCAAGGCTATTATTGGAAGAACCCGACCTGCTTATCTTGGACGAGCCTACCAACCACCTTGATATAAAAACGCTGTTCTGGCTGGAAGATTATCTTTCCACATTCAAAGGTGCTGTGCTTACCGTCTCGCACGACAGGTACTTTTTAGACAGGGTAACGCAAAAGACGGCAGAGATAGAAAATAAAAAACTTACGGCATATAACGGCAGTTACACCAAGTCGAGGCAGCTCAAGGCAGAACGCCTTGCCCTTTGGGAAAAGGAATATAAAAAACAGCAGGAAGAAATCGCCAAGCTGCGTACTTACGTTGATAAAAATATAGTCCGTGCGACCACTGCAAAATCGGCGCAAAGCAGGGTAAAACAGCTTGACAAAATGGAGCTTATAGAAAAGCCTTACGTGCCGGCAAACTCCCCGAGGTTTAGTTTTACGTATACGCAAGAGCCGTACGAAAACGTGCTGGCTATTGAAAATTTACAGCTGTCCGCAGGCGGTAAATCGCTTATATCAGGCGGGCAATTAAATGTAAAGCGGGGCAGTAAGATAGCCATAGTAGGCGAAAACGGCACGGGAAAATCCACGCTTTTAAAGAGCATTGCTTGCGGCGGCTGTAGCGGAATAACGATAGGAAGGTTTGTGCGTGTCGCCTACTACGACCAGGAAAACGCCAACCTTGACTACAACAATACCGTGTTAGACGAGTTGTGGCAAAGGCATTCCCTGTGTTCACAGACGGATATACGCGCCCGTCTTGCGCAAAGCGGGCTGTGCGCCGAAGATATAGACAAAAGGGTTGCCGACCTTTCGGGCGGGGAACGGGCGAAACTCGCGCTCTGCATATTGCAGTCAGAGGAAGGCAACTTGCTCCTTTTGGACGAGCCTACCAACCACCTTGACCTTCCCGCAAGGGAGAGTCTGGAAAAAGCCCTGCGTGAATATAGCGGCACGGTAATTTTTGTCTCGCACGACAGATATTTTATCTCAGCCGTGGCAGGCGGCATAGCCGAAATAGAGGGCGGCAGGCTCAATTATTATAACGGCGGTTACGAAGGCTACCGAGCGCAAAAGGCCGCTGCGGCAGAACTGGAAAGGGCGGCGGAAGAAGAAAGACTGCAAAAAGAGTATTTAACCAAAAAGCAGGCGGGATTCCGTTCCCGCGCAGAGCGTGCTGCCGAAGCCGAAAAAAAGAACCGTATAAAGCAAATTGAGGCGGATATATCCCTTGCTGAATTGCAGGAAAGCGAGTTGCAGGCAGCCATTGCAGACCCCGATAACGCCGCTGACTACAAAAAACTGGGCGAGCTTTGCCGCCGCCTTGAAGAAGTTAAAAAACGGCAGGAAGATCTATACGCGCAATACGAACAGCTTATAGACTGATTTTATCAATTACCCATACCTTGGCAAAAAATAAATCTTGCATTGCCGCTATACAAGTGTTATAATACAAATGAGGAAAAACTTATGGCAGAAAGACAGTTAAAAGAGGACTACGAAGAAGAACAGGAAGACGTGCGCAAGGTAACCCACTCTATTTCCACAAAAGAAGTGACCGTGCTTGCCAAAGACGTCTTCGATTTACGTAGTCTTATCGTAAATATATACAATAACCGCGCGGTGATATCCAGGCGGCTGAATTTCTTTTCCATGGTTTTCAGCCTTGTATTTACGCTGCTGTACGCGGCTTACAACATATGGTCTATAATTAACGGCATGAGCCTTGGCGGCAAGATTACGTTATACATATTGGTGGGCATATATGCCGCACTTATTATAGCTTTTGTAATTGTATTTATCTGTTCTAACAACGCCAACACGCGAACGCTTAAAAAGTACAAAAAGGCGTTTAAAATTTTCCGTTTTTGCATACGTATAGTGTCTATAGCAATGGCAATCGCGGGCATAATATTCAGCTCCGGCGGCGAGAGCGCTGTAAGCGTTGCCATTCGCGTAGTAATGGTAATATTTTCGGTAATCTGCATTGTAATACAGGCAATACCGCTTATGTTCGGCGGGCTGGCAAGGCTGGCTCGCTGGTCTATGTCGCCTGCAAAGGGCAAGACGCGTTTTTCTAAAGTCATACTCGAATGGTACGACCAGGTATGCGGCGGCAACAGTAACGCAAAATCTGCAAAGAAAGTATCCAAAAAGTATCTGGAAGATATAGATAAATGTATAGACGGCTACCTTATACCCGCTTACGGCAAACGTTACACGGGCAAAATAACGGCGGCGGATATCTACGAAATAGCTGACGGCTACACGGGCGACAGGGGGCTTATAGAGGGTATTTTAAAGAATATCTTCAGCTATGCCAAGGAATGCGGCTACGTGGTGGAAAATCCCACGAGGGATTTAGGTTTAGAGGGCAGCATAGAAGAAAAAGACGCCCCCGCAAAAGCCGTTAAAAAGGGCATAAGCAGATGGGCAGGCAAAAAATTAAGGTCTGTCGTAGACGGTTTTTTAAATAACGACGATAACGAATAAGTAAAGTAATTTAATCACGGCTTGATATAGCCTGTGATATATGGGGTAATATGAAAAGTTTGCTTGAACTGTACAAAATCGGCAGAGGACCGTCAAGTTCCCACACTATGGGGCCAGAGAGGGCGGCAAAGCTGTTCTCTTCTAACTATCCGCAGGCGGACAGCTTTACCGTAATACTTTACGGCTCGCTTGCGCTTACAGGCAAGGGGCACGGCACGGACAGCGTTTTGCAAAAGACGTTTAAAAAGCCCGTAAAGGTAATTTTTAACTTCGAAAAGGAAGTTCCCCATCCCAACACAATGGAATTGTTTGCATACGAGGGGGATAAAGAAATCGGCTTCTGGCGGGTGTTCAGCGTAGGCGGAGGGGCTATAGAGGTAGAAGGCATGGCTTCGTTAGAGCCGCCCGAAGTGTACCCCCACAACTCTTACGCCGAAATACGCGAATACTGCGAGGATAACGAGCTTACCATTCCCGAATACGTGGAAAAATACGAGGGCGCGGATATATGGGAAAAGCTCGAGGCCGTGCGCGATGCGATGTTCCGTTCTATAAAAGAGGGACTAAAGGCAGAGGGCGTACTCCCCGGGGGATTAAACACCGCGAGAAAGGCAAAAATGCTCTACAAGCAGAAACATATAGACGAAAGCCCTGAAACAAGGGAAAACCGCCTTGTATGCTCTTACGCGTTTGCCGTAAGCGAACAGAACGCCGCAGGCGAAATTATAGTAACAGCCCCTACATGTGGCTCTTGCGGGGTGTTGCCCGCCGTGTTAAAATACCTTAAAGACAGACATTCTTTAAACGACGACGATATCCTTAAGGCGCTTGCCACGGGCGGCATTATCGGTAACCTTATAAAGCACAACGCCTCTATATCGGGCGCTGAATGCGGCTGCCAGGCAGAGATCGGCTCGGCTTGTTCTATGGCTGCCGCAGCAGCGGCACAGCTTTACGGCATGGATTTCGACCAGATAGAATATTCCGCCGAGGTAGCTATGGAGCATCACCTCGGGCTTACGTGCGATCCCATAGGCGGGCTCGTGCAGATACCCTGTATAGAGCGCAACGCCGTTGCCGCGATGAGGGCACTAAACGCCGTGTCGCTCGCCAATTTCCTTACGCTGTCGCACAAACTCTCCTTCGATATGGTGGTGGAAACTATGTACCGTACAGGTAAAGATATCCGCTGTGAGTACAGGGAGACGGCTGAAGGGGGCTTGCCGCTATCTACCGCCCCTTGTCAAAGTAATAAAGACGATAAAAAAGACCTGCTTAAAACAGGTCTTTTTTTACTTCTTTGCGGGCTGAGCGCCCGTTGTAGTGTCTATATAATGTTTGTGTACGGTGGCAAGGTCGCCCTCTTCCACAATAAGCCCCTTGTCCAGCCAGATTGCCCTTGTGCAGTACCTTGCGGGCGCTCCGTGCGAAACCATTACAAAGGTGAGCCCCTGTTTTCTCAGCTCGTCCAGCCGCGTAAGGCATTTTTTGTTGAATGCGTTGTCGCCCGCGGCAAGCGCCTCGTCTAATAACAGTATGTCAGAATTACTGCCGATAAGGTTTATGGCAATGGCGAACGCCAGCCTGCCCTTCATACCGGATGAGTATGTCTTGATGGGGGAGTAGATAAAGTCGCTTATTTCAGAAAAAGCTATAATTTCGTCCTGCTTTTCCTTTATCTGCTTTTTGGTGTAGCCCATTATAGCGCCGTTAAGGTAAATATTCTCCATACCCGTGGCGTTGCCGTCAAAGCCTGCGCCGTATCCCATAAGCGGTGCAATGCGCCCGTGACATTCAACAGTGCCTTCAGACGGTCTTAAAAGCCCTGAAATTATCTTTAAAAGGGTACTTTTGCCAGCGCCGTTCCTGCCTATTATGGCAACGCCCTCGCCCTGCCTTACTTGCAGTGAAACACCCTTAAGCGCTTCAAATTTTTTCCGTTTAAGGTCTCGGTGGAAAGCCCTTATTACCGTTTCTTTTAAAGAGTTCACGCCCGTTTCGTACATTGTAAAGCGCATTTTAACGTCTTTTACGTCTATCAAAATTTTGCTTTCAACAGGTTTATTTTCCGCAGGTTTGCTTTCAACAGGCTTGTTTGCTACAGGTTTACTTTCCACAGGTTTGGCTTCAACAATCTTGCTTTCAACGGGTTTACTTTCAGTAGGCTTGTTTTCAGCAGATTTGTTCTCGACTGGTTTACTTTCAACAGGCTTGTTTGCTACAGGTTTGCTTTCAGCGGGCTTACTTTCAACAGATTTATTTTCTGCAGGTTTGCTTTCAATGGGTTTATTATCAACGACCTTATTTTCAGCTGGTTTACTTTCTACAGGCTTGTTTTCAACGGGTTTGCTTTCAGCTACCTTGTTTTCCGTAACGGGGGTAACAGGCTGTTCGGTTTTAATTTCTTTTATTTCTTCCATGTCTGCCCTCAGAGTTGCGAAGATATTTTATTCTTCAAAGCACGCATAAATAACCAGCCTAACGCAAGCGAAATTATCGCGTAGCCGTAGCACATAAGGTAGGTTGTTGCCGAAGGAATGTTGCCTACCATCATATCCCTGAATGCAGTAAGGTACTGGTACATGGGGTTTAGCTGTACTAATTTAATCATAGCCTCGTCTTTAAATCTTGACAGAGAATAGAACACGGGGGTAAGATAACGCCATAGCATTAAGAATACCGAGTATATATGCTGTATATCCCTGAAAAATACGTAAAGGGTGCTTAAAAAGAAAGCTATTCCCGCAGAGAAGATAACCAAAGCGGGGATAATTGTTACAATAAGAATAATTTCCCAACAGAAAGTATAGCCTCCCATTATCTGGTATATAATCATCATAATCAAAAGCGCTATAAATGAGAATACGAAAGATACCAGCGAAGAAAATACTTTGGAAAGGGGGAATATCTCCATAGGTACAGGGGTACTTAACAGTAAACCTTTTTGACCGGCGATGCTGTTCATAGAACCTGACGTGGCTTCGCTCATAAGCCCGAATATAATATTGCCAGAAAGAATATACATAACACAGGGCATGCCGTCTATGTCAGATCTGCCGAACAATTGCGTGTATACCAGCCACATTACAAGGGTGTGCAACAGCGGGTTGAGTACCGACCATAAAATGCCTATGACCGAGCGGTAGTATTTATTTTTTATATTGCGTTTGACCAGCAAACTTAAAAGATAGATGCGCTGGCTTATGTTGCGTTCTGTTTTTTTATTCGTTCCCGTCATAAATTACGTTCTCCGGCCTCTTGTTCTTAAGCCAAAAATACAATGGCTTAGGCATAAAGATGAGTAAAATACATTTAAAAGCCTTAAAAAAGCCGATAGGCTGGCGCAGTGCCGCCGAGCCGCGCATTCTTACGCGGAACTCGTTCATTCTTGACTTTGCCGTGTGTTTGGAAGCGTCTCCGCGTTTTTCCTCGTAGTCCAGTAAGGCTTCCTCCATATTATAACCTAAAAAACCGTATTTGTAAAGCCTGAAATACAGGTCGTAATCTTCACAGCGGAAAGTATATTTTTTATCGCGGTATCCGTCTATCTTTTTGAGAGCATCGGTGCGTATAAGCATGGTGGGTTGTATAAAGGTGTTTCTGCTTGCAAGGTCTTTTTTCTTGGGGCAGGACATGTATTGCCTTTTGCCGTAAATTTTGCCGTCTTCGGATAGGTTGGCAGCGCTACACACAAAGGCATATTCCTTTCTCTTATACCCATCTGACGCTGCCGACGA
>JAJQII010000051.1 GCA_021199295.1 Clostridia bacterium | reverse complement strand
AGAATAAACGTATTATTTTTAAATAACTAATCTGCCGTCCTGCCTGCTGGTCGCGCGTCCGCGCGGGATTGCCACGGGGTAGACCCCCTCGCAATGACAGATAGTTGCGTGCCGCTCCTAAGTTGGAACGACCGCTCCCTCGTCATCCTGAGGAACGCGTAGCGTGACGTGAGGCTATCTGCGCCACATTATCTGAAACCTTTTACAATAGGGTGCGCAGAGTGTCGCTAACGCTCGCACGCTAAGAGCGTTAGCGGCTCGCGGAAAGCCAAGCAAAATAACTTTCAGCTATCATTCTACCGCATAAGAGCTTTCCCCTTGAGGACGAGCCGACAGTTCTACACACAGTGTAGCACACTGTGTGTGTCGGCGGAGAGAACAACACATGCCGTAAGGCGTGTTGTAGCTGACCGACGAGGTCACGAGGAGACAAGTGTCATTACCGTAGCAGTAGCAAGGTAATGACGAATGAGGTGTAAATGCAATTCCACCCCATCTAAGCCTTATTATCTGAAAACCCCTTCGCCACAAGTGGCTCTCTTCCCCTTACAGGGGACGCAAGAATAAGGTGCGCAGAGTGTCGCTTACGCTCGTTCGCAATGACAAAAAAACAAGAGTAACGTGCCCACATACGCAATAACAGATAGATTTCCGCCACTCCCCCCTTCAAGGGGTGAAGGCAAAAAGTATCATTGCAAAAAACACACGCGAAAAAACGCAGCAAATAATTGCTGCGTTTTGTGCGTTGTGAATAAAATTATCTCTTTGAGAACTGAGGAGCACGGCGCGCCTTCTTTAAGCCGTACTTCTTGCGTTCCTTTACGCGAGGGTCGCGCGTTAAGAAACCAGCCTTCTTTAAAGCGGGACGGCTGTCGGGTTCTGCCTGTAAAAGAGCGCGTGCGATACCAAGGCGTATTGCGCCAGCCTGACCTGTAAGCCCGCCGCCGTATACGTTTACATAGATGTCGTACTTGCCTTCTACCTGTAATAAGGTGATGGGCTGCATTACGTCGTAGCGGAGAACTGCCTGAGGGAAGTAATCTTCGAACGACCTTTCGTTAATAACCATATTGCCGCTGCCTGCGGGTATAAGGCGTACGCGGGCGATTGCCTTTTTACGCCTGCCTGTGCCCCAGAACTGTATCTTTTTCTTAATAGTAGTCTTTGCCATTATATCAGTCCTCCCACCTTAGAATAACTTAAGCTCTTCAGGCTTCTGCGCTGCGTGATTATGTTCTGCGCCCTTGTAAACCCTGAGCTTTTTGATCATATCCCTGCCGAGGGAATTTTTAGGGAGCATACCACGTACGGCTTCGTATACGGCAACATCGCTCTTTTCAGCGAGGAGTTTTTTATAAGAAACTTCCTTTAAGCCGCCGATATAGCCTGTGTGGTAACGGTAAAATTTATCGTCTAACTTTTTGCCCGTAAGAACTACCTTATCTGTGTTAATAACTATGACGAAATCGCCCGTGTCTACGTTGGGCGTGAAAGTGGGCTTATTTTTCCCGCGTAAAATAGCGGCTACCTTTGACGCTAATCTGCCAAGGGGAACACCCGCTGCATCAACTACATACCACTTTCTTTCTACTGTCTGGGCATTTGCCATGTAGGTTTTCATGCTTGTAACTCCAATTATAATGTATAAAACGCATTTAAATCAATGCTTTTGCTATTGCTTGAGCCGCAATGTAGATTTATTTTATTATTTTATAAAATTTATGTCAAGCCGTTTTATGTTTGGTTAGTAAAGTTTTTAAGAAAATTTTTAAAAAGAATGCACCAAATAATTTTCGGGGCATTTTTTGCAAAAATTTGACAAAAATACCCCGAAAACTGCTTGACTTTTATTTTGTAAGCGTTGCCTTTATCCTTTTTACGCCTGCCGAAACATTTTCCTGCTTTACTATTTTAAACGTTCCCAGCTCGCCGGTGCGCTGTGCGTGAGGCCCTCCGCAAATCTCTTTGGAGAAATCGCCGATGGCGTAGGTTTTTACCTTTTCGCCGTATTTGCTTTCGAAAAGCCCCGTAAAGCCCTGCGCCTTGGCGTCTTCTAAAGACATCTCCTGCATAACTACGGGGATATCCTCTTTAATAACGCCGTTTACCATATCTTCTACCGCCTTGACCTCTTCGGGGGTGAGTTTGCGGGCGAAGTTAAAGTCGAAGCGCAATCTTTCTTCGGTAATGTTACTGCCCTTCTGGTTAATCTCTTCAGAGCATACTTTTTTGAGGGCGGCATGCAGAAGGTGTGTTGCCGTGTGCAGCCTGGTTGTTTCTTCCTTATGGTCGGCAAGACCGCAGGCGAATTTCTGTTCGCTGCCCGCGCGAGACTTTTCCTGATGGGCGGCAAAGGCAGCCCCGTAGCCCTTTATATCCACGGTAAGCCCCTTTTCTTTAGCCATCTCGCTTGTTATCTCTACGGGGAAACCGTAAGTATCGTACAGACGGAAGGCAGAAACGCCGTCTATCTCGCCGCCGACAGGCAGAGCCGCAGCAACTTTTTCAAATTCCTTTATGCCCTGCTGCAGCGTTTTAGAGAATTTTTCTTCCTCTTTGTTGAGTTCTTCCTCTATCTTGGCGGCGTTTGCCGTAAGTTCGGGGTAAACGGAAGCATACTTTTCTATTATTGTTTTAGAAACCTCGTTTAAAGCGCCCTTGGGCAGATTGATATTCCTTCCGTAACGTACGGCACGGCGGATTACCCTTCTTAATATATACCCCTGGTCGGTGTTGGAAGGCACTATGCCGTGGGTGTCGCCCAGCATAAAGGTGGCTGTACGGGTGTGGTCCAGGATAACGCGGAAAGCCTTGGTTACATCTTCGCTCTCGCCGTATGTCTTGCCCGTGAGCTCTTCTATCTTGGCGATAGCCTTTTCAAAGATATCCGTTTCGTAAACGCTCGCCTTGCCGTTTAAAATGCACAGCGTGCGCTCCAGCCCCATGCCTGTATCCACGTTACGCTGCTTTAACGGCTCGTACTTGCCTTCTTCATTTTTATTGTACTGCATAAACACGTCGTTCCAGATTTCAAGGAACGTGCCCTTGGGCGCGTTGTCAAAATCGTAAGCGCCTAACTTGTCGGCTTCGGCGTGGTTGCGTATTATGTGCATTTCGGTATCAGGTCCGCAAGGGCCTGTCGTGCCGGCGGGCCCCCACCAGTTGCCCGACTTAGGCAAAAAGTAGATATTGGAAGGTTTTATGCCGCACTGCTTCCAGAGCTCGGCGCTCTCCTCGTCCTTGGGGCAGTCGCCGTCGCCCGCGAAACAGGTTACTGCTATATCCTCTACGGGTATTCCAAGATACTCGGGCGAAGTTAAAAACTCGAAAGACCAGGGAATCATTTTCTCTTTAAAATAATCGCCCAGCGACCAGTTGCCCAGCATCTCGAAGAAAGTGCAGTGAGCCTCGTCGCCAACCTCGTCTATGTCGCCCGTGCGCACGCATTTCTGCACGTCGGTAAGGCGCGTGCCTGCGGGGTGGCGTTCGCCCAAAAGATAGGGAACAAGCGGGTGCATGCCTGCCGTGGTAAACAGCACGGTGGGGTCGTTTTCGGGTATAAGGGATGCCGAGGGAATTACGGCGTGCCCCTTGGATTTAAAAAAGTTTAAATAAAGCTGTCTTAAAGATTCTGACGTAAATATCTTCTTTTCCATACTCTTTATTTCCATTTATTATATATTATTGTTATTAAAACATTCCGTTTGAGGAAAAATTTAGCCTTTATCCAGCGTTTATTATTTTAGAACATAATCAACAATTTGGCAAGCCAAAACGCGGACTAACGGATTTATTTATTATTTTCTTTTGGAATACGCCATTAACAAAAAAATAAGCCGCCTCCCGCTTTTATGCAAAACGCATAAAATAATAAAAAATTTATGCCTAAACAGATAAATATTATTGCGAAATTTTTGTACCCGTAGTAAACTGATTTTAATTATCAGGGCTGGTTTTTGGTAAAAACAAAAGCTTTCCGGAAGGGATTGAATATGACTAAAGATAAAAAATTTTCCATCTGCGCTATAATTTGCGCCTCTGTTTACCTGCTGGTTTTCTTTATAACGGGAATATTTATTTTCAAAAATATGTACTACACTTTTGCCGCGATGCCGTTTATACTTTCGGCAATAGCGTTTATCCCGTTTGTTTTTTCAATATTAAACATAGTCATCTTCAGGAAAAATATTTTATCGGCAGCAATAACTGCTTCATCCGTTTTAATGGCGGTAGGGCACTTCCTCTTTGCGGCGTTCGTGCTGTCTAAACTGACGTTTTTGCTTATAACGGGCATACCCGTGTTCATCGTGCTCGGAATTATAGCTTTAGCCCTTTTCTTTATCTTCCTTTACCCTAAATTAGAAAAAACGGCAAGACGCGTAAGCGCCGTATTGATAGCGATAGCGTTATTTTTCGTGTGCGTCTTCGGGGTTTTGAAACTGAACTTTTTTTATTACACGTCTGACGGGGTGGTGTTTGCCGTGGAAGACGAATACCAGATAGCCTGGTTAACCTCGGTTAAATCCACGGGCTATGTTACGGTGAACGGCAAGCAGTATACCGATACCGAAAACGGGCAGAACCGCGTTTCCGTTTTGCATAAAGTAAGCGTTCCCATAAGCGAGCTTGACGGGGCAAAGAGCTATACTTTATCTTCCGTCCCTGTGTATTCAGAGGCGGCATATCTTTCTGTAAGCGGCAGCACGCACAGCAAGACTTACAGCTTCAGACCTGTAGACACGTCGGACGGTCTGCAAATTTACAATATAAGCGACAGCCACGAGGTGATAAACGGCCCTTCAAAGGCGGCAAGTTATTTCGGCGATAGCCTGGATATACTTATACTCAACGGCGACATAATAAACGACGTCTCCTCCCTATGGCAGATATCGCTTATATACAAGCTCGCAAGCAAAATAACAGGCGGCGAAGTACCCGTTATATATTCCCGCGGCAATCACGAATGTAACGGCAAATACGCCTATGCCCTTGCTGATTACGTGGGAAGTTACGACGGCAACCTGTATTACAATGTAAAACTGGGCGACGCCTTCTTTACCGTGTTAGACACAAACAACGATATGCAGGACAGTAACTTTTTAATTTCTACCGCCGCAAACTACGAACAGGTACGCGAGCAGCAGAGCCAATGGCTATCTGAAATGGACTACCACGGCGAGGACTGCAATTATAGAATTTTAGTGGCGCATATGGCGTTTGCGCTTGCCGACTATAACCGATTCCCCGAATGGACTGAAGAGTTAAACGCCTATACAGACGGTTATTACGATTTGTGCATAAGCGGACATTCGCACGTATTAGATTATGCCGAGGCACAGACGGGGACTAAAATGAGTTATCCCGTAATAAGGGGCTCTATACGCAGCAACACGCGCGTAAGGGGCGAAGGCGTGGATATCTCGGCTTTCACTGGTACGGCAATAGTGTGCGAAAACGGCGGCATTACCGCTATGTATACCAACAGCAAAGGCATTGTAAGGGATACTATTACGATAAAGTAACCAATGGAATTATCTCAAAAAAAACATGGGGCGGGAGTTTATGAAAAAACTCCCGCCCCCTATTACTGTTTTTATTAATATTACTGCTTTTTGTATACTTCGTAGCCCTCTTTGCTGTCCTTTACGGCGTAACCAAGCCCGTCAATTTCAGTGCGGAGCGCGTCTGCCTGCGCCCACTCTTTATTCTTTTTTGCCTGCCAGCGCTTTTCGGCAAGCTCCTTGACTTCGGCGGGAATTTCTTCCTTGTTCTTTTCTTCCACCTCTTTAAGATAGCTGTCGGCGTCCTTTTTGAAAAAACCTAAAAGCGAATAGGTTTTACGTATCTGGTAAACGTCCTCGGCACAGCTGCCATCGCCAGCGGCGAGCTTTGCGGATATCTTTTTAAAGAACCCGAAAAGCAGCGACAGCGCGAGCGCCGTGTTAAAATCGTCGTCCATGCAGCGGTCAAACTCACCGTCTATTTCGGAGTTGCCCGCACCGCCCTTGCCGAACTTTTCTTCCACCGCCTTTATTACCTTGTAAAATTCGGTAAGGTGTCTTTCCGCCTCGGGGAAAAGGTTGTCCGTAATGTTTATATCGTTGCGGTAGTTTGTCTCGAGCAGGGCAAACTTTATCGCCTCGTTAGAATATTTTTCAAGCAAGTCTTCCAAAAGCAGACTGTTGCCCAAAGACTTGGACATTTTTTGTCCGTTTACCTTAATAAGCCCGTTGTGCGTCCAGTACTTTACAAAGCGTTTGCCCGTAAGCGATTCCGTCTGCGCAATCTCGTTTTCGTGGTGGGGAAATATTAAATCCCTGCCGCCGCCGTGTATATCTATCTGCTCGCCGAACGCCGCCCTGTTCATGGCGGAGCATTCTATGTGCCAGCCCGGCCTGCCCTTTCCCCAGGGCGAATCCCAGCATATCTCCCCTTCTTTGGCGGCTTTCCACAGGGCAAAGTCGGCAGGGTTGCGTTTTTCGTCTGCGTTCTCTACCCTTACTCCGTCGAGCATATCCTCGGGCGAACGGTTGGAAAGGCATCCGTACGCGGGGAAAGAGGATACGTCAAAATACACGTTGCCGCTTTCGGCGGGGTAGGCGTGTCCGCTTGAGATAAGCCTTTGTATAAAGTCCTGGATATTGCCGATATTTTCGGTAGCTTTAAGCCACACGTCGGGGTCTGAAACATCAAATTTACGCATAACCTCGTCGGTTTTTACTATCATCATTTCGGCGTATTTATCGGCAGGTATTCCCGTTTCTTTGCTCTTTGCGATAATTTTGTCGTCCACGTCGGTATAGTTGCGGGCATACTTTACGCTGTAGCCTTTCTTTTGCAGGTACTTGCGCATTATATCGTATATAAGCGCCTGGAAAGCGTGCCCTATATGCGCCTCGCCCGATACGGTAATGCCGCAGGCATACATCTTTACCTTGCCTTCTTCCAAAGGCACAAACTCTTCTTTCTGACGTGTAAGTGTGTTATATATACGCATGAATTACTCCTTAATATCTTCTTCAATCTGTCCGTGTTCTTGCCTGCCCTTATATTCGGGCAACTGCTTTCCGCTATCTTTCGCGAGTTCGGCAAGCGTGTTTTCAAGATAGGCAACCTTATCTAAAAGATAAGAAATATCTTCCTGGTAAGGGTCTTCCTTTTCCTGTATAAGATCCACCCCGTCTTTGCTGCCGTTTATACGCACTATACGCGCGGGTACGCCAACTACCGTAGCGTGAGGGGGAACGTCGTTTAAGACCACAGCGCCGCCTCCCACTTTGGCGTAATCGCCCACGGTAATATTGCCGAGTACCATAGCGCCCGCAGATATTACGCAGTATTTGCCCACGGTGGGGTGGCGTTTGCCCGTCTCTTTACCAGTACCGCCCAAAGTGCAGCCCTGGTAAAGCACGCTGCCTTCGCCCACTTCTGCCGTTTCGCCTATAACCACGCCTGAGCCGTGGTCGATAAATACCCCCGGGGCAATTTTGGCGGCGGGGTGTATCTCTATACCCGTGAAGAAACGGCACGTCTGGCTTATTATACGCGCTATAAGTTTCAATTTAATTTTGTAGAAGAACGCTGCCGCCCTGTGCCAAGAGAGCGCGTGCACGCCTGAATAGGTAAGCCATATTTCGAACTTGCTTCGCGCGGCGGGATCGTTGCGTTTTGCGGCGTTTATATCCGCCCGTAAACTTTTAAAAAACATAATATTTTAATTATGCGGCATTAAAAAACGCCCTGCATATATTGTATGCAAAGGCGCTTTACCGCTGTTCCACTTTACTTCACCGCAATATTGCGGTCTTATTTGCTCTCTGTGACGGGAGAATCCCGCGGGGTATTAATCCCGACCTTGCACACATTTTTCTTTTCTCGTGAATTTCTTTTTTTGCATTGCTGTGCAAAAACAAATTGCACGAATTTTAAAGACAAACCATTCTCGGTACTTTGTACCTGCGAATGTTTTTTCTTTCTTGCAGGCATACGTTTTAGCGTACGTAATATATAATGCCTGCAATTCAATCTTTTACCTTAATACTTTGGGGTTTTGGGCATAACGCAGTGACGCCCAAAACTCATTATTATTTTTTTATAAACCACGAATTGCTACCGCAATTACGTGATTATTTTCTAAGGTAAAAAATGCCTTGTGTGCAGACGGCGCAGCCACTTTTTTACCTTAAAAGACTTTCAGCTTAACGTCTTATTCTCTGTATAAGTTAAATAAAAGATGTTTCCGTCATGCGGTTTTATTTAATTTTAGTCAATTATAATACAGCAAACAATTATTTGCAAGTAAATTTAACACCATTTTTTGCGTTATCAGGTTTTGGAGTCGAATTTGAACACGTCGCGCGTATTGCCTATTACAAGTATATGGTCGTCTTGCCTGAAGCGGTATTCGGGCGAGGGCGTGGGATTGAGCATTTTTTCGTTTTTTATGGCAACTATATTTATTTTATAGCGCCTGCGGATATCCAGCTCGATAAGCGTTTTGCCCTCCCAGTACTTTAATATGGGCACTTCGAATATGGCGTAGCCGTAAGAAAGCTCTATATAGTCGTAAAGGTTGTTGCCGCCAAGGCGTACTGCAAGTTTATCGGTAGCATCGCCGTCGGCGTAAATAACCTCGTCTGCGCCAATCTTTTTTAACAGTTCGTATTCCACGTCGCTGCGGGCGCGGGTAAATACCGATTTTGCCCCAAGCCGTTTTAAAAGCATAGTGGTTATCATTGAATCTTCGAAATTATCGCCGATTGTCACAATTACGTTGTCGAACGACGTTATATCCAGCTGCGACAGCATATCCTCGGTTGTATAGTCGCCTATCTGCGCGTCGGCAAAACGCATGGCAAGGCGCTCTATCGCCTTTTCGTTTTTATCCACTATCATTACGTCGTGGCCGAGGTCCTGTAATTTTTCGGCAAGTCTTGTACCAAACCTGCCCATTCCGATTATAAGAATATTCTTTTTCATATTTTACCTGTCAATATAGTAAAAGTAATCAACCTTTTTTGTAGCTTACTGTTATTATCTGAAAACCCCTCCTTCAATTCCGTCTCAACGGCGTATGGTATTTACCCACCGTTTCGGTCAACGCAAACGCTTTACTTATGCGTTTGCTCATCTCGCCAAACCAAACAGTATACTATACTGTTTGGGAAATATTGGCTCGTCCTTACATGGGAGGCAAGGGTAAGTATTGCACCGTTCACCGCAGCAAAAAATCATCAGAAGCGAGCAGTACAAGGAAAGCGAGTACCAGCCGCAGGGAGTGTACACAGACGTACATGACCAAGGCGGCACGGAGCTTGACATAGTAATGCGATGCTTATCATGATTTTTTATTTAGCCGACCATTATATGTTCAGTTATCCTCGTCACCGCCGGCGGCTTTCTGTTTTCTGAGAATATCATAACAAGCGCGTAGCCGCCTATCCTGCCGAAGTACATAAGCATTATAAGCACTATTTTGGAAAACACGGTAAGCGACGATGTTATCCCGAATGAAAGCCCCGTTGCGGTTATAGCCGAGATAACCTCGAACGCGATGCTCTTTATATCTATAGCCGTGCCGTCAGCGGCAATGCCTCCGCTGTCTATGCCGCATATAAGCAGTATGCTTAAAATTGTCACCGAAATGTAAATCATCGCGATAGCCAGAGCGCTGTGGATATCAGCAGGCTCTATGCTGCGCTTAAATATATTTACCTGCTTGTTGCGCCTGGAAACAGTAATCATAGTAAGCACAAGAACGGCAAACGTGGTAACTTTTATGCCGCCTGCAGTAGAGCCGCTTCCGCCGCCTATAAACATAAGGACGAGCGTAAGCAGATAGCCGCCGTCTGAAAGCCCCGACATACCGAACGATGAAAAGCCCGCTGTACGCGGCGTTACCGCCATAAAAAAGCAGTTGACTATTTTATACCCGATTGCCATATCGCCCACTGTAGAGGGGTTGTTCCACTCGAACAGCATATACAGCCCCCAGCTCACGGCAAGGAGTATACCCATTGTGGCGAGCGAGAGTTTTGCGTGAAGGGCGTATTTGGATATATGGTGCTTGTTTTCGACAATTTCGTACCATACGAAAAAGCCTGTACCGCCTATTATAATAAGCAGGGAAACGGTTATAAGCACAAGCGGGTCTGTCGCGAAAGCGCAAAGCGACGGCTGCCCTAAGGCGTCTGTAAGGGAGAACCCCGCGTTACAGAAAGCCGAAACGGACGTGAACACGGCATACCATATCCCATAGCCCCAGCCTGCCGCACGTACAAAACTTATGCTTAAGAGTACAGCGCCTATAAATTCAAAGCTGAAAGTCCCTATAAATATGCACTTTAAAAGGGGTTTCAGCCCCGTTCTCTGCATGCCGCCAGTAGTCTGCATTACCAGTTTTTTGTCTGATAATGTGACGTTCTTTTTCACAAAGAGCAGCAGCAGGGATATAAATGTTATAAACCCGAGCCCGCCTATCTGTATAAGGACAAGTATTACCGCCTGCCCGAATCCCGTGAAATAGCTGTAGACGTCTACCACGCTGTGCCCTGTAACGCAGGTGGCGCTGGTTGCGGTAAACAGGGCGGTTAAAAAGTCAGGCTTGCCATCCCTTACGGCAAACGGTATGCACAATAGCCCCGTACCTATACCTATTATCAGAACGAAGCTTAAAGCGACGAGCGTTATAGGTCTTATTTTAAACTTTCTTATTTTTATTTTCATTGTTTTGTTATCGTAAGCGGCACACGCTTTACCGCTATAAAATTATTATATCACAAGGCAGATAAAAAATCAAGAGAGAACGCAAATACTGAACACTAAAACGCTCCTGTTCTTTTTATGAAATATATTAACATAAATTTTGTGAAAATGTTAAAAATGTGCTTCATTACCTTGACATTATTTGTTATATATAATATAATATTGCTAATAAAAATTACAAATGTTAATTCTTAACAAAGGAGAACAATCAAGTGAAGCGTGAAAGATTGGAAGAAGTTGCCGAAATTATTGATAAACGCGGCAAAATGACTTTAGAACAACTTGAAGAAGCATTCCCCGACGTGTCGCAGATGACGTTGCGCCGTGACCTTACACAGCTTGAAAGCGACGGCAGGATAATACGCGTGCGCGGCGGCGCTATGTCCGTGAAAGAAGTACAGAAAATTTCCGGCGAAGTATACACACAAAAAACCACCGTCAATATGGACGCTAAGATTGTTATCGCGCAAAAAGCAGCAACGCTGATAGACGAAGGTTCAAGCGTGTTCATAGACGGCGGCACTACCGCTATGTACCTTTCTAAAGAGATGCCCGATATAAAGTGCAACATATTTACAAACGGTATAGCCGTGGCAATGGAACTTGCGCAAAAGAAGAACATAAATATTACCGTTGTAGGCGGACAGCTTATGAAGGATAACCTTTCCACTGCCGCACCCGCCGCAAAAGAATACTTTATGCACACAAATTTTGAACTTGCGATAGTTTCGGCAACCGCGTTCACCCCCGAACACGGCTTTACGTGCAACAGCCAGATAGAAAGCGACCTTTTGATGCAGGTATTTAAAAAGGCGCGCCACGTGTATATGATGCTCGACAGCTCCAAGATAGGCAAAATTAACCCCTACACCTTTGCACAGATAGAAGATATCGACGTGCTTATAACCGACGACGTTTTCCCCCGCGAATATAAAGCGCTCTTTGAACAGAACGACATAGTAGTAATGTAATTTAATTTACAAGTAAAGCCTTGCGGTAATTCCCGCAAGGCTTTTTTTAATATTTTGTTGTTGTGATATACTCCGCCATCCTTTAATCGCTCCACTTGTGCTTGTCAAGCGTACGGTCCTTGACGTCGTCGTGGTAAGAAAAATACTTTTCCCGTATAAGCTCTATGCCGCCCTCGGTGGCTGCAAGCCCGAGCATATCAGAAAGTTCTTCTTCAGAAAAATCGCTTTCATCAAAGTCACCGTCAAAGGCGGCAGACAGTTTTAACAGATCCCATTTTGTAATTGCCATACTATACCTTTTTTAAATTGCCCTGCATATATGCCGCAATTATTCCAGATTAAGATGCCTTTTTACCCAGGGCAACATAGTAAGTGCGTCTAACATAAGATTTATGCCGAATACCATTATATGCAGCGATATGTGGTGGGAAGGTTCATACAAAAGCATAAACGCAAGCACTCCCTCTATCAATGCCTTTATTATATGGGAAATGCAACTTTCTGAAGCAGCTATTTTGCTGAACGCGTGGTTGAGCGCATAGGCAGCCTCAAAAAGCCCCAATACGCCCCATATAATGGAGATAAATTCCAGCGCCCAGTCATTTTCCACAAGAATCATAATGCCCAATGCCAAGACTATCAGCGAAGTTGCCGTCTGGTTGGTTTTTACAGTACGGTATTCCTTATTTACAATAGCGTAGATAAACCTGCCAAAGCCGTACGCTACCATTGCCGCGCCCACTATATAGGGCAGCACGTACTGCACCGTATCGGTAAGGACTACGCACAAAATGCCCGCGGCAAGATATAACGCTGAAAATATGTAGGTGACCACTCCCCTCGGCAGGCGCGTTATTTTTGATACGCGCGGAACGTTTACTTCAGAAGAAAATTCTTCTATTATAAAGTCGCCGTAACTGGAGCGTTCCGCCTTTTCTTCTTCGGCAAGTTCACTGTCGGCATAACCCGTATAGGCAAGTTCTTCTTCGTCCGCCCCTATTTCGGCACGGCGCAATCGGTTTGCCGTACCTTCTGAATATGCGGTATACGAATATTCCTCATCATCTTCCATAATTTTACCCCTTATACTAATTTTAACAAACGGGAAGAATATTGTCAATATATATTTTTAATTAACTCGTTTTATGATATAAATACCCCGAGGGTTGCCTCGGGGTAATTAAATTTAAGAATTGTAAGTCTGTTTAGCCGCGTCAAGCATAGAAATTTTATCGGTTATATCTGTATCCTGTCAGAATAGCTGTAGTCTACATTCGTAGTCGATTTGACAGAACCGCTGAAGCCTGATATCTTGCCTTCCCATGTTTCAGAAACCTGGTAAGAACGCATAAGCCCGTTATTCCAAATCTGGTAGGATATAGTAAGTTTATTGTCGCTCCACGTGCAGTCAGAGGAAGAATTTGCTTCCTGCAACATGGCAAGCGAGGACTCGTCGGCGTTGGCAACGTCGGTATCTATTATCATAATTATCGTATAGCTGTCGCCTGTTTCCGACTGGATTATGTACGCATTTTTTACCATACCATCGGCAAGTATATTTACATTGCCGTGTATTACGGCAGAAGAAGGGCTCTCCGCGGCAATATTTACTATATCTTCCTCTATTCCGTCCAGTGTAAGTTTATCGCCGCCCCGCTTTACTATGGCGGGTTCGCCTTCAGACGCACCCCACCCGCCCGACTGGCTTGTGTCTATATTCCATGTGCAGGTAAGGTAACCGTCGTCATCGTATTCCACGTCAGAGCCGTTAAAGCGGTAAAGACAGTTTGTTCCAGCCTCTACAAACCTGAGTTTGCTGCTTTCGAACATGCTCTTAAAACTTGATACAAGACCTGAAGACTGGTCAACCTTTTTTATGGTGTAATGGTATTTGTAGCCGCAAACTTCGGTGCTGTCGTGGATAATCAGCTTATAGTCCTGCTTGGTTGCAGTGGAACTTCCGCTCGAGCCTAAGTCGGTTTTACCCTCCTGGTCGGAAAAATAGACGTATTTATCAAGGTATTCCTCGTTATAGCAGGCGTAAGCGTATAACTTGGCTGCGACATCTCTTGCCTCTGCCTGTACTTCCTCATTGGTCAGATCGATATCGCCTGAGGCATCAAGATGTTTGTTTGCCACAGCGTAATACTCGGATATAAGCGCCTTGCTCTCCGTTTCGTATGGCGCGGTGACTGCGGGATATACCTCGGTATCCTGCAGAACATATCCTGAATTTTCGCCTGCTTCCTTCTTACAGCCCGAAAGCCCTACAATAAGCGCAGGCACTAAACACAGGGTAAATATTTTTATTAATTTTTTTTTCATTTTAAACCTATATGCCATCTCTGTTTTTGCTTTAATATTATAACACGGCTTTTTTACCATGGCAACAAATTTAAAGTTTAACTTTCTGCGGTAAAAATTTTATGTAAAAGATTATAATTTATCAATCCTTTTTATCATGCACGAACGCCGTTTGCCACTGGGTTAAGTTGAATCGTTCGGCTATATGCAGGCACTTACACATAAATATGTAGTAAATCCCATAGCCGAAACCGTACAAAGTTTCAAGATTGCCCAGCCCCTTGGATATTATAACGTCAGAGGTTTTTAAAAGCTCGAGGGTATGCTCATTCACTTCTTTAAGGTACGTCCCGGGGATAGCGCTGCCGCTGTCGGTAACTTCCGCATAGGCGTTTAACCCCACGGCGTCGGCGTCGCGGCGGGTGACGTCGTTTATTATCTCACCGCCACGTACAAGCGACGTAACGCTGATATCAGGATAAAGCTGTTTAATTACACGTATAAGCAGTTTATCAAAGACAATCTCACCGCAATTATCGTGTATATACAGCAACGTCTTTGCTTGGGAAAGGTCCTTTTTAATGTCTGAAAGGGTGTTAAAATCTATTTCGGCACGGGCGGCACAGCTTTCCACATAAGAGAGGCTGCTTTCGCTTAAATCGGCAAGTTTTGCAAAGTCTATATAATTTGCCGACGCTGCGTATTTTATTGCCTCGGCAAGCATATCGCCGGAAGAAGTTATCTTTAAATAAAGGTCGTCTTCCCTTTTTAACACGGCTGTGTTGAACATTTCTTTCTGTGCCGAATAATCTATGCCAGAGCCGAAAATTTTTCGGTGGATGCCGTCTATATCGCGCATAAGCAAGGGGGCACAACTCTCCATTGAGGCGTTATCGCAAAGAATGCGCACCTCTTTTTTAAACTGGGCAAGTTTATCCTTGTCCGTCTGTGTCGCGCTAACTTTTTTCATCTGGCTGTTTTCCAGGCAGCCCTTGCACTCCTCGTCAAGCGTCATATATACGTCCTTCCCTGTAAATTATCTTATAAGAATTATAACATCTGTAAACGGCAAAAGCAAACTATAACGCTTAAGTATCTTGTTTACAATATTAAAATAAGAAAAATATTTGTAAACAGCGGTAACACAGCCCTGTCATTGCGAGGAGGGAGCATCGCGAACGACGTGGCAATCTAAGCTGGGTAACTTTCAGCTATCATATTACCACTAACGGACGACCGTTCCCCTCGTCATCCTGCGCGAGCGTTAGCGACACTTTGCGCACCTTATTATAGCGCAAAACGGAACATAGGCGCAAACTCATCCCGCCGACCACCCGTTACACGGATTGGGAGAATAGAAAATCGGCAACGCCCTTCTCGCTTGCCGTAAGGAAAACGGCAAGCTCGGTCACCGCAAACGCTTTCCACTATGCGTTTGCTCATCTCGGAGCGTAAAAAACAGCGCGTATGTGCTGTTTTGATAATTGTCGGCTCGTTCGCCTCGTATCCTCGTTGGTCGTCCCCACACCGCCTCACGGCTTTCAGCCTCGGCATGGTGTGGTCTCTCCGCGTGCTGCAATAGCACATAAGTGCTATTGCAAGAAAGCACGCTCGTCCTCCCCACCCGTTACACGGATTGGGAGATAATTACTAAATTATAAAAATAAAGAACAGTAACATTTGTTACTGTTCTTTATTTTTGAAATCCGGCAACGCCCTATCCTCCCAATCCGTGTCCAGATTAGTACTTTCGGCGTAAACGAGCTTAACTTCTGTGTTCGGAATGAGAACAGGTGGACCTCGTTGCCATAGTCACCGGAATGGCTATATAACGGCTTAATGCCGATAATATACATTTTTTTGTCTATGAAGACTGACAACTGCATAAAGGATAAAGATAAAGTAAAGAAAGCAAGATAAAAA
>JAJQII010000061.1 GCA_021199295.1 Clostridia bacterium | reverse complement strand
ATAATAAAACTTAGCAGCAGCCAATGTAAAGAAAGTTTTTAACACAAATTGCATTTTATTCACAAAATTTGTATTTTTATACATTAATTCAAGGTTTTGTGAATATATTTTTGTATAAATATGCAAATTTTCCTGCAATATTTTTAAGTTGAAGGGGTATTTTGCTTGACTTTGGTATTATGCGTATAGTATAATCTTGCAGGATAGGGAGTTAAAGTACCCTAAATAAAAATATGGACAAAAAAGGTTATGAAAAAACAGGTAAAAAAGGTTGTTCTTGCATACTCGGGCGGTCTTGACACGTCGATAATAATTCCCTGGCTTAAGGAAAATTACGATAATTGCGAAGTTATTGCCGTATCTGGCGACGTCGGCCAGGAAAGTGAGCTCGAAGGTCTTGAAGAAAAGGCGTTAAAGACGGGCGCTTCCAAATTATATATCGAAGATTTACGTAAAGAGTTTATAGAAGATTACATTTACCCCACAATGAAGGCAGGGGCGGTGTACGAAAATAAGTACCTTTTAGGCACATCCTTTGCGCGCCCTGTAATTGCAAAAAGGATAGTTGAAATAGCTAAGAAAGAAGGGGCTGACGCCATTTGCCACGGCTGTACGGGCAAGGGCAACGACCAGGTACGCTTTGAACTTTCCATTAAAGCGTTCGCACCCGAAATGACTATTATAGCCCCTTGGCGCGAATGGGATATAAAGAGCCGCGACGAGGAAATAGATTATGCCGAGGCACACAATATACCCCTTAAGATAAACAGGGAAACAAATTATTCCAAGGATAAAAACCTTTGGCATCTGTCTCATGAAGGTCTTGACCTTGAAGACCCCGCTAACGAGCCTATGTACGATAAAATTCTCGAACTGGGCGTTTCTCCCTGGAAAGCTCCCGACGAAAGCACTTACGTAACCATTCATTTTGAAAAGGGCGTGCCTACCGCGATAAACGGCAAAGAAGTTGACAGCATTACTCTTATGGCGATGCTCAACAAAATAGGCGGCGAAAACGGCGTAGGGCTTTGCGATATGGTAGAAAACCGTTTAGTCGGTATGAAGAGCCGCGGCGTGTACGAAACCCCCGGCGGTACAATTCTTTACACGGCGCATGAACTTCTGGAATCTATCTGTCTTGATAAAGCGACAATGCACTACAAACAGCTTATTGCAGTTAAATACGGCGAACTTGTTTACGACGGCCAGTGGTTTACGCCCCTGCGCGAAGCTCTCGACGCTTTTGTCGAAAAAACGCAGGAAAATGTGACTGGCGACGTAAAACTCCGTATTTACAAAGGCAACGTAATGAATGCGGGAATTACTTCGCCCTATTCGCTCTACAGCGAGGATATCGCTACATTCGGCGAAGATAATTGCTATAACCAGGCGGATTCTGAAGGATTTATAAACCTTTTCGGATTACCCATAAAAGTTAAAGCGCTCATAGACAGCAAAAAAATTAAATAATGTATAACATATTTATAGACGGAAAGGAAGGGACGACGGGACTGCAGATTTATGACAGGCTCGCCGCCCGTTCTGACATTAACCTTATAACTTTACCTGAAGATAAAAGAAAAGACTTAACCGCGAGAAAGCAATGCCTCAACGATGCCGACTTAAGTTTTTTGTGCCTTCCTGACGCGGCGGCTAAAGAGGCTGTCTCGCTTGTTGATAACGACAAGGCAAGAATTATAGACGCGTCCACTGCGCACCGTACTGCGGCAGGCTGGGTTTATGGCTTTCCCGAACTTTCTTTAAAACGCAGGGAGGAGATTGCTTCGGCAAAAAGGGTGGCAAACCCGGGTTGCCACGCCACGGGATTTATATCGCTTGTTGCACCCTTGGTTAAAGGCGGGATAGCGGGGGCGGATTACCCGTTTTCCGCCCATTCTGTAACGGGGTATTCCGGCGGCGGTAAAAAGACTATTGCCGAATACAAAGACCCCCACAGGGATGCCTCGCTTGTTTCTCCCAGGCAGTACGCTACGGCGATGAGCCATAAGCATTTGCCTGAAATGGTAAAAGAGTGCGGGCTTGAATACGCGCCTGCTTTCAATCCGATAATCTGCGATTTTTATTGCGGTATGTGCGTGGTCGTGCCGCTTACGGTAAGGTTGCTCAACAAAAAACTTACCGTAAATGACTTTTACAACTACTTTGCGGAGTACTATGCCACGCAGAATTATATAAAAGTTGTAAGAAATGAGCAAATTCCTGCGTATTTGCCAGCAAACGAACTCGCGGGGACTAATATGCTTAAAATTTATATAAACGGCAGCGGTGAGCATATATTTCTTGCAAGCGTGTTTGATAACCTTGGCAAAGGCGCGTCGGGTGCTGCTGTGCAAAATATGAATATTATGCTCGGTTTAGACGAAACGGTCTCGCTCGAATAAGTTTATATACATATTTATAAAAAGATAAAATTAAGGTGCTTTACCTTTGACAATTTAACTCGGCAGTGGTATACTTATTTGTGGTACGCTGAGAGAAGATAACAACTTGGATTACGGACATAATTTGAAAATATGAAGTTTTTGAGAGAAGTAGGCGGCGGTGTTTGTGCGCCGTATGGTTTTAAGGCTGGCGGTATACACTGCGGCATAAGGAAAAATAAAGATAAAAAAGATCTTGCGCTTATCGTAAGCGAATGCCCTGCGTCGGCGGCAGGCGTATATACGCAGAATCTTGTTAAAGGTGCGCCTGTTGTAGTTACAAAACGCAACCTTGCAAACGGCAGGGCGCGGGCGATTATCTGTAACAGCGGCAACGCCAATACCTGCAACGCAAACGGTATAGAGATAGCAGAGGGAATGTGTTCGCTCGCCTCTAAAGTAACGGGGATAGATCCTTCCGATGTTATAGTTGCTTCTACAGGAGTTATAGGCCAGACGTTGGACATCACGCCTATGGCAGAGGGGATAGACAGTTTATATTCTGCCCTCGGCGATAACAGTGACGACGCGGCAGAAGCTATAATGACTACCGACACTAAACTTAAGACGGCGGCAGTGGAATTTGACCTTGACGGTAAGCCCTGCAGGATAGGCGGCATAGCTAAAGGCGTGGGAATGGTTTGCCCCAATATGGCAACTAACCTTATATTTCTTACAAGCGATGTTAATATCAGCCCTGAAATGTTGCAGAGCGCCCTTTCTGAAGACGTAAAAACATCCTTTAATATGGTTAGCGTAGACGGCGACCAGTCGACAAACGATACCTGCTGCATACTTTCTAACGGGCTTGCTGGTAACGAAAAAATTACCGAAAGCGGCGATTCGTATTTGGCATTCAAAAAGGCGCTTCATTTTGTAACAGTAAAACTTGCAAAAATGATCGCCAAAGACGGGGAAGGCGCAACAAAGCTGATTGAATGTAACGTCTCAGGTGGAAAGACATCCAAGATGGCTAAAAACGTTGCCCGTTCGGTAATAAAGTCTTCGCTTGTAAAGGCTGCTATGTTCGGCTGCGACGCCAACTGGGGCAGGGTGCTTTGCGCGATAGGTTATGCGGGCGAGCCTGTAGACGTAACCAAGATAGACGTTACATTCCGTTCTTCAAAGGGCAAAATTACCGTCTGCGAAAACGGTTACGGCGTGGAATTTTCTGAAGAGCTTGCAAAAAAGATACTTTCGCAGGACGAAATACAGATAAATATTGATCTCAATATGGGCGGTTGCCGCGCGACGGCGTGGGGCTGCGACCTTACATACGATTACGTAAAAATAAACGGGGATTACAGGACCTGATATGGATAAACAGCAACAGGCGGAATTTTTAATAGAGGCGCTGCCTTGCATAAGAAAATACCGCGGAAAGACAATCGTTATAAAATATGGCGGCAACGCTATGACTGACGACAGCTTAAAGGCTGCCGTTATGAGCGATGTCACTGTTTTAAACGCTTTGGGTATGAACATTGTGCTTGTGCATGGCGGCGGGCCTGAAATTTCCGATATTTCTAAAAAAATGGGCATAGAACCCCGTTTTATAAACGGTTTGCGCTATACCGATAAAGAGACTGCAGATATAGCCCTTATGGCTCTTGCTGGCAAGGTAAACAAAACGCTTGTCGGCTTTATCGAAAGCAAGGGCGGCAATGCTGTCGGGCTTTGCGGGTACGACGGGCATATGCTTGTCTGCGAAAAACAGTCGGAAGAGCTTGGTTTCGTGGGAAAAATCAACACGGTGAACACAAAAGTAATAACCGACGTGCTCGACCTTGGTTATATTCCCGTAATTTCCCCCATAGGCTGCGATAACGACGGTAACGTTTATAATATAAACGCCGATACTGCTGCGGCTTCTATAGCAGGCGCTTTGGGGGCGGAAGTCCTTTTACTTATGACCGATATAAAGGGGCTTATGGAAAATAAGGACGATCCCGACAGCCTTATAAAAGAGGTGTTTGTATCTGATATCCCCGCGTTGGTTAAACAGGGCATAATATCCGGAGGGATGATTCCCAAAATAGATTGTTGCAAAGAAGCTATCCGCCGTGGCGTAAAGAAAGTCTTTATCACTGACGGAAGGGTTTACCATTCCATTTTAGTGGAAATATTGTCTGAAGAAGGCAGCGGAACAATGTTTTACAGTTGACTGGTTTTTTTTAAATCAGTCTTATTTTATAATTTAAGGGCTTGAAGAATATGAATTCACAGGATATAATTAAAGAAGATAAAGAATACATTGCACCGACGTACGCGCGTTTCCCCGTTGCGTTAAAAGATGGCAAGGGGAGCAAACTGTACGATTACGAAGGCAAAGAATATATAGACTGCGGCAGTGGCATAGCCGTAAATATTTTTGGCGTAAACGACGAAGAATGGAAGGCGGCGGTAACGGCCCAGCTGGATAATATACAGCATACCAGCAATCTTTATTATTCCGCACCCCAGGCTGAACTTGCAAAACTTTTGTGCGAAAGGACGGGTGCAAGCAAGGTGTTTTTCGGCAACAGCGGCGCAGAGGCTAACGAATGCGCCATAAAGGCGGCAAGAAAATACAGCGACAACAAATACGGCGCAGACCGCAAAGAAATTATCACTATAAAAAATTCCTTCCACGGCAGAACGATAGCAACCCTTTCTGCAACAGGGCAGGATGAGTTCCATAAATATTACAATCCGTTTGTGGCGGGATTCAGATATGCCGAACCCACTTTAGACGGCGTTAAGACTTGCGCAAATAACAAAACTTGCGCCGTAATGGTAGAAACAATCCAGGGCGAAAGCGGCGTAAACGTACTCGGCGGAGAATTTTTAAAACAGCTTGAAAATTTTTGCCGCGAAAAAGATATACTTCTGATTGTTGACGAAGTACAGACGGGCAACGGCAGGACTGGTTACCTGTATTCTTACGAAGCCTTTGGCATAAAGCCCGATATTGTAACCACGGCTAAGGGGCTTGCGGGCGGTCTGCCTTTGGGTGCGTGCATGCTTTTCGGTAAGTGTGCGGGTGTGTTCGGCTACGGCGACCACGGCTCGACTTTCGGCGGAAATCCTGTAGCTTGCGCAGGCGCGTGCAACATTTTAAGCCGTATAACGGGCGACCTGCTTTTAGAAGTGCAGGGCAAAGGGGCTTATTTTAAAACCAACCTCGAGCGCATAAAAAACGTGGAAGAGGTTACGGGTATGGGGCTTATGATCGGCATAAAAACCTCTAAGCCTGCCGCCGACATTGCGGCAAAATGTATGCAAAAGGGACTTTTAGTGCTTACCGCGCACGGAAAGGTAAGGCTTTTGCCTGCACTTAATATTAAAAAAGAAGAAATAGACACAGCTTTAAAAATATTGAACGAGGTTATAAGCGAATGAAACATTTACTTAAATTATCCGATTTAACCAGGGAAGAGATACTTTCTATACTTAACCTTGGCGACCAACTTAAGTTTGAGCGCAACAACGGCATCCAGAAAGACTATTTAAAGGGCAAAAAGCTCGGTATGATTTTCCAGAAGTCATCCACCCGTACAAGGGTATCTTTCGAAGTCGGTATGTATGAACTCGGCGGTTATGCCCTGTTTTTATCGAGCAATGATTTACAGATAGGCAGGGGCGAGCCCGTGCAAGATACCGCCCGCGTGCTTTCGCGCTATCTCGACGGCATAATGATACGTACTTTTGCCCAGCAGGAAGTGGAAGACCTTGCGAAATATGGCTCTATACCTATTATAAACGGGCTTACCGATTATTGCCATCCTTGCCAGGTGCTTGCCGATCTTATGACTATAAGGGAGTACAAGGGTACGTTCAAGGGGCTAAAAATGGCGTTTATAGGCGACGGCAACAATATGGCAAACAGCCTTATAGTCGGCGCTGTAAAGATGGGTATGCTGATATCCGTTGCCTGCCCTGAAAACCATTTGCCCGATGAAAAAATTGTAGCGTGGGGCAAGGAAAGCGGTCTTTTGACGATAACCTCTGATGTGGATAGCGCTATAGAAGGCGCAGACGTGCTTTATACCGACGTCTGGGCTTCAATGGGGCAGGAAAGCGAGAAAAAGCAGAGGGAAAGCGACTTCAAGGGCTACCAGATAAACGAAAATAACATAAAAAAGGCAAAGGAAGACGTTATGGTAATGCACTGCCTGCCTGCGCACCGCGGTGAGGAAATAACCGAGGGCGTGTTCGAAGCGCACGCTAAAGAAATTTTCGATGAAGCGGAAAACAGGTTGCATGCCCAGAAAGCCGTAATGGTAAAACTTTTAAGATATTAAAAATTTCGGATAAAATTCAAGGAAAAATCAGATGATGACAAGCAAAGTTTATTTGACGTTGCAAAACGGAAAACAATTTGTCGGGCAGTCGTTCGGCGCGGCGGGCGAAACAGTCGGCGAGCTTGTGTTTACCACAGGCATGACCGGTTATATAGAAACGCTCACAGATCCCAGCTATTATGGACAGATAGTCACGCAGACGTTTCCGCTTATAGGCAACTATGGCATGATAGAGTCGGACTCAGAAAGTAAAAAACCTTGGGTTTCTGCTTATATCGTACGCGAAAAGTGCGATATGCCCTCTAATTTCAGATGTGAAGGCACGCTGGACGATTATCTTAAAAAACACAATATTATAGGCATTTACGGCATCGATACCCGTGAACTTACCAAAATAGTAAGGGAAACGGGCGTTATGAATGCCGCTATAACCCGTTCACCTTTAAAAGATTTTACTGCCGTGAATAATTACCGCATATCGCAAGCGGTAAATGCCGTAACCTGCCGCGAACCCGAATACTTCGGCGATCCCAAAGGGTTAAGGGTAGCGGTATGGGATTTTGGCGCTAAGAGCAATATCGTACGCGAACTTGTAAAACGCGAATGCTACTGCATAAAAGTTCCTGCTTTCTACACTGCTGAACAGATTTTAAGCCTTAATCCCCAGGGGTTAATGCTTACAAACGGGCCTGGCGATCCCGCCGAAAATACCGAAATTATAGAAAATATCCGCAAACTCGCGGGCAAGCTTCCTATTTTCGGGATATGCCTGGGACATCAGCTGTTCGCCCTTGCCATGGGCGGCAAAACTAAGAAGATGAAGTACGGGCACAGGGGTTCTAACCAGCCTGTAAAAAATCTTGATACGGGCAGGGTATACATTTCCAGCCAGAATCACGGCTACGAAGTAATTTCTTCGTCTCTGGGCTTTGGCAAACTTTCCTTTATAAACGCCAACGACGGCACTTGCGAAGGTTTTGAATACCCCGAGATAAACGCGTATACCGTGCAGTTCCACCCCGAAGCATGCGGCGGACCGCACGACGCGTCTTTCCTCTTTGATAAATTTATACTCAATATAAAGGAGGGGAAGTACCATGCCTAAGAGAGACGATATTAAAAAAGTACTTGTAATAGGTTCAGGACCTATAGTTATAGGTCAGGCGGCAGAGTTTGACTATGCGGGCGCTCAGGCGTGCCGCGTACTTAAAGATGCAGGGCTTGACGTTGTTTTATGTAACTCTAACCCCGCAACAATAATGACTGATAAGGCGCTTGCGGACGAGATTTACCTTGAGCCGCTTACCATAGACACCTTAAAGCGTATAATAATAAAGGAACGTCCCGACAGCCTGCTTGCCTCGCTCGGCGGGCAGACAGGTCTTACTTTGGGCTGCCAGCTTGCCAAGGAAGGCTTTCTTGACGAATGGGGCGTAAAACTTATAGGCGTAAATTTAAGCGCCATAGACAGGGCGGAGGACAGGGAACTCTTTAAGGAAACGATGCAGAAGATAAACCAGCCTGTCGTTCCCTCGGATATAGCTTACACGGTAGACGAATGCGTTGAAGTGGCAAAAAGGATAGGCGGCTACCCTGTTATAATACGTCCCGCGTACACGCTTGGCGGCGCGGGCGGCGGCGTTGCTTATAACGAAGAAGAATTAAGGCTTATAGCGCATAACGGCTTGTTGCTTTCACCCATAACGCAGGTTCTTATCGAACGCTACATCGGCGGCTGGAAAGAAATTGAGTTCGAGGTTTTGCGCGACGGCGCTGGCAACGTGCTTACGGTATGTTCTATGGAAAACTTCGATCCCGTGGGCATACACACCGGCGACAGTATAGTTATCGCGCCTGCCGTAACCCTTTCAGACAAAGAATACCAGATGCTTCGTACGGCTTCGCTGGATATTATAACCGAACTCGGGATAGAGGGCGGCTGCAACTGCCAGTTCGCGTTGAACCCCGATTCTTTTGAATATTCTGTAATAGAAGTAAATCCCAGGGTTTCGCGTTCGTCGGCGTTAGCATCCAAGGCGACGGGCTATCCCATAGCAAAAGTTTCCACAAAAATTGCCCTCGGCTACACGCTTGACGAAATTAAAAACGACGTTACGGGCAAAACTTACGCCTGCTTCGAGCCCACATTAGACTATGTGGTAGTAAAACTTCCCAAATGGCCTTTCGATAAATTCCTATACGCAAAGCGTACTCTCGGTACAAGAATGAAGGCGACGGGCGAAGTTATGGCTATAGGCACAAGTTTTGAAATGGCTATAATGAAGGCTGTCCGCGGTGCTGAAATTTCTTTAGGTACGCTGAATATGCCCAAAATGGCAGAACTTTCAGACGAGGAAATATACGTTAAACTTGCCGAACTCACCGATGAAAGGTTGTTTGTTGTATATTCTGCAATAAAACGCGGTATTCCCATAGAAGAAATTTACCGCATTACAAAAATAGACGAATGGTTCTTGGACAAGCTAAAAAACCTTGCAGATTACGAAAGGGAGATAGAGGGCAAGCCCCTTACCAGGCCTCAGTATCTTAAGGGTAAAAAACTCGGCTATCCCGATAAAGAGCTTGAAAAACTTTCGGGCAGCAAACTTCCCATGCACAGGGACGCCGTCTTCAAGATGGTTGATACGTGCGGCGCTGAATTTGCCGCCCAGACGCCATATTTCTATTCGACTTACGACGAAAAGGAACACGACGAGGCAAAGCCTTTTGTAAAACGCAGCCAGAAACGCAGGATTATAGTTATCGGCTCAGGGCCTATAAGGATAGGGCAGGGCATTGAGTTCGACTATTCGTCGGTACACTGCGTATGGACTTTAAAGGAACTCGGCTACGAGGTTATAATAATAAACAACAATCCCGAAACTGTTTCGACAGACTTCGACACGGCGGACAGGCTTTATTTTGAAGCGCTCACGCCTGAAGACGTGCAAAGCGTAATAGATATAGAAAAACCCTACGGTGTTGTTATAACATTCGGCGGGCAGACTGCCATAAAACTTTGCAGTTATCTCGATAAAAAGGGTATAAGGATTCTCGGCACGCCTGCCGACAGCGTGGATCTTGCCGAAGACAGGGAACGTTTTGACGAACTTCTTGAACAGTTCGACATTGCCCGCCCCAAGGGTCTTACCGTAATGACCAAGGCAGAGGCTATATCGGCGGCAGAACAACTCGGTTATCCCGTGCTTTTGCGCCCTTCGTACGTAATAGGCGGCCAGAATATGACCATAGCTTTTACGCAAAACGATATCGAACGCTATATGGACGTAATTCTTGCCCAGCATATAGAAAACCCTGTTCTTTGCGACAAATACCTTATGGGTACAGAACTTGAAGTTGACGCAATTTCTGACGGAACGGACGTTTTGATACCAGGCATAATGCAGCATATAGAGCGTGCGGGCGTACATAGCGGCGACTCTATTGCCGTGTATCCTCCGTACAATTTAAGCGACGCAATGCTTAAAAAAGTGGTAGATATTTCGGTAAAACTTGCAATTTCGTTAAAGACCAAAGGTCTTATAAATATACAGTACCTTATCTACCAGAACGAGCTTTACGTTATAGAAGTAAACCCCAGAGCGTCGCGTACAATACCTTATATTTCCAAGGTTACGGGCGTTCCCATGGTAGAGTTAGCCACAAAAATACTTATGGGTGCTAAGTTAAAACGCTTAGGCTACGGCACGGGGTTGTATCCCAATTCGCCTTATGTTGCCGTAAAAGTTCCCGTGTTCTCGTTTGAAAAACTCAACGACGTGAACTCGCAGTTAGGCCCTGAAATGAAGTCCACGGGCGAAGTTTTAGGTATAGGCAAAACAATAGAAGAGGCTCTGTTTAAAGGGCTTGTTTCTGCGGGCTTCAATATGAAGCATCCCACAAAACAGCATCCTTCGGGCATTTACTTTACTGTAAACGACCAGGATAAGTTCGAGATTGTAAATATCGTCAAAAAATTTGCCGACCTCGGGCTTACGCTTTACGCTACAAAGGGCTCTGCCGATACTATCCGCAGTCTGGGACTCGAATGTACCGACGTCGCAAGGCTTTCTACCAACGACGACATATTCAAACTGATGGACGAAGGCAAGATAGATTACGTGGTTTACACTGGTAAAACGGATATAGAATCTATAACCAACTATATTTCCCTTCATCACCATGCCATACTTTTGGGCATAACCGTGCTTACGTCCCTGGATACCACAAACGCTTTGGCAGATTGCATTGCGGGCAGGTATACCCAGTTCAATACCGAGCTTGTGGATATAAACCACCTGCGCAAAGAAAAATTAAAACTTGCATTCTGCAAGATGCATAGCTGCGGTAACGACTATATTTTCTTTAATAATATGGATAACCGCATAACTTGCCCTGAGTCTCTTGCGATAAACTTTTCTGACAGGCACTACGGCATAGGCAGCGACGGTATTGTAATGATTGAAAAATCAGATATTGCCGACTGCAAAATGAGGGTGTTTAACCGTGACGGCAGCGACGGCGGCATGGCGGCTAATCCCTTGAGATGCGTGGCAAAATATGCCTACGACAGAAAGAGGAATGCTTCGGGTACAATAACCGTAGAGACATGTAACGGAGTAAAAGAACTTAACGTTGTATCTTTCAACGGCGTTGCAAGCTCTGTTTCGGTAAATCTCGGTGAGCCTATTTTTGAAGGGAAGGATATTCCGTCTACGTTTGAAGGCGAGGTTATAGAGCAGACTATTAATTTCAATGGCACGGATTACAATACTACGTTAGTAAATGTAGGTAATCCCCATTGCGTAGTGTTCTGCGACAAGGTAGACGACGTGGATATGGATTTGCTGGGGCAGGCTGTTATTTCTTCAGGATATTTCCCTGCAGGCGCTTACCTTGAATGTGCAAGGGTAGTAAATAACCTTACGGTAAAAATTCGTGTCTGGGACAGGATAAACGGCGAAACCATGGCTTGCGGCACAGCGGCGGCTGCTGTTGCGGCGGCTGCTGTAAAGTCAGGCAAATGCCTTAAAAATGCCACTATAACGGTAAAACTTAAGGGCGGCGACCTGTTTGTAACCTGTAAAGAAGACGGCGATATACTGCTTGACGGCAGCGTTAAGCAATCGTACGACGGAGTAATAGAGATATAAATTAACAATGATTTATTTTGATAATGCCGCCACGACAAAACCAGATTCCGTTTGTCTTGGCAAGGCAGAAAAATACCTTACAGACCAATTTTATAATCCTTCCGCATTGTATGCGGAAGGATATAATTTGCATCTTGACCTTCGCGGGGCAAGGGAAAGTATACTTTCCCACATTGCAGATAAAAACGATTACGCATTGATTATAACTTCCTGCGGAAGCGAAGCCGACAACCAGGCGGTATTTTGTGCCGGCAGAAGGGGAAATATAGTAACAACTTTGGGCGAGCACGCGGCGGTGTATTCTGCCGTAACAGAGGCCAAAAACCGAGGCATAGACGTACGCTTTGCAAAATTAAACAGCGACGGCAGCGTAAACGAGGATAGCCTTTTAAGCCTTACAGACGATAAAACGTCGCTTGTTTCAGTTATCCACGTAAATAATGAGACGGGTGCGGTAAACGATATAAACAGGCTTGCAGGCAAGGTAAAAAAGATAAATCCGCATGCGGTTTTCCATTCTGACGGCGTGCAGGCTTTTGGAAAAATACCTTACAAATTGTCTAAAGACATAGATTTGTATTCGCTTAGTGCGCATAAAATTGGGGCTGTTAAAGGCACTGGGGCGCTGATCTATCGTAAAAAAATGGCGTTAAAGCCTTTTATTTACGGCGGCGGGCAGGAAAACGGGCTAAGAAGCGGAACGGAAAATGTATTCGGTATAAAAATGCTTGAATATGCAGCAGGCAATGTTTATGCAGAAATTCAAGAAAATTACAAAAAGATTGCAGCCGTAAAGCAAAGGCTATGGGAACTTTTAGATAAAAATATTTTTACTTTGCTTTCTCCCGAAAAAGGTTCGCCGTATATATTAACTGTAGCCGCCAGCGGCGTTCGCGGCGAAACGGCGCTCCATGCTGTAAACGACAGGGGGCTTATAATAGGAACGGGGTCTGCGTGTTCGTCTAACGCGGTAAAACGCCATTCGCGCGTTATTACGGCTTGCGAAATTGCTGATAGCCTGGCGGACAGCGTTTTAAGGATAAGTTTTTGTCACAAAAATACGTTAGAACAGGCAAAGGCTGCCGCAGGGATCTTGAATAAAACTGTAGGCGAACTGAAAGAGGCTTTAAAATAATGGAAAAAGTAGTTATAATCCGCTATGCGGAAATTCATTTAAAGGGCAAAAACCGCGGGTATTTTGAGCATATTTTTGCTGTAAATATGGAAAAATCGCTTAAAGGCATCCGCCACGAAATTCACAGGCAAAGCGGAAGATACCTTGTAGAAGGCTTTAAAGAAAATGATGCCGACCTTATAGTAAGCAAAATAAAAAAAGTTTTCGGCGTTCATACGGTAAGCGTTGCGTATAAAGTAAATTCTACGCTCGACGATATTTTTGAAGCGGCAAAACTCGTTTCTGAAGACTATGGAACATTTAAGGTGGAAACGCACAGGGCAGACAAAAAATTTCTGCTTAATTCTCCACAGATCAGCGCGGAAATCGGCGGCAGGCTGCTCGAAAGCAATCCCAATTTAAAAGTAAACGTACACGAACCCGATTTTATTATTAATATAGACGTAAGGGAAAACGGCACGTCACTGGTATTTAATAAATTTGAAAGCGGTGCAGACGGTATGCCTGTAGGCACAGCGGGCAAGGGCTTGCTGTTAATATCAGGCGGCATAGACAGCCCTGTCGCCGGGCATATGATTGCAAAGCGCGGTATGAAAATAGAGGGCTTGCATTTTCACAGCTATCCGTACACAAATATGCAGGCAAGGCAAAAGGTAAACGATTTGTCGGCGGTGCTTTCTGAATATAATTGCGGTTTTACGTTAAACGTGGTATCTGTTAAAAAAATTCAGGAAGAAATACATAAAAATTGCAATGGCGCTTATATGGTAACGCTTTTAAGGCGTTTTATGATGAGAATTGCCGAAATAATTGCCGAAAGAAACGGCGACCAATGTATAATTACAGGAGAAAGTCTGGGTCAGGTGGCAAGCCAGACGGTAGAAGGAATGACATCGTCTAACGCCGTTATTAAAAATTTACCCGTGCTTCGCCCTTTATGCGGCTTTGATAAAAATGAAATAATAGACCGAAGCCGTAAAATAGGAACGTATGAAATTTCTATACAGCCATATGAAGATTGCTGTACGGTATTTTTACCCGATTACCCGATAATAAAACCTAAAATAAGCGACGTTTTGCAGGAGGAGGCAAAACTCGACGTCGAAGGACTTATAAATGATGCTTTGGCAACTTTAGAAACTGTTGAAATGTAAAAATAAAGACGGCAAAATTTGCCGTCTTTATTTTTATTCGTTATACCAATCCCTGTGTACGATATCGGGAACCTCGTTTTGCGGCGAAGTTTTTTTCTCGCCGATATTTACGGCGGGGAGTTTGTAAGTTTTGCCGTAATAATTTTTACCATTGTAAGAGTAGTAGGGGGTAACATAATAAGTGTAGCTGCCGTCTTTCGGGTTGTCGCAAAATTTATCAACATACCCGCCGTCGTAAACTGTGGTTTTTTTGTCGTTTTCTTCTCTTTTTATCAAATATGCGTAGTACTCTGTCTGACATAAAGCTATAAAAATGCTGTTATTTTCCACAAAAATTGACGGCTTTTCTATAACGGGGTGAGAATACTTGTTTGATTTAAGTTTGGGCTCGTTGCCCTTTACAACTTTTATTTCTTTTACATTCAGTTTGGGCGCGACGTCGTCGGCAAGAATAATTTTGTTGTTTTTGTTGTATTCGTCACGGTCTATTAAAATTGTTGCCGTGCCTGTTTTTACGTCCAATGGCGGCGGGGTTTCTTTTTCGTAAAGTTTATCCAATACCGATTTTGCGTATTTTGCCGCGTTGCCGCCGCCTGTTATCTGCAGCGGCAGGTTATCTTTATCACCCAGCCATACGCCTACGCAGTCGCAAGACGTATAAGCAATGCAATACGCGTCGGTGTTGCCGTTTGTGTTGCCGCACGTTCCAGTCTTCGCCGCTATATCGTAAGGCTGAGACTTTAATTTTTTAGCCGTTCCAGTCTTTGCCGTCTGTATAAGCATTTCGTTTATAAGCGAGCATGTGCCTTGAGAAAATACTTTTTTGCCCGTATCTTCCGCTTTGTATATTGTCGCACCGTTTTTCAGCGTGATTTCTTTTATAAAATGTGAATTCCTGTATTCCCCGTTCGCAAAGACAGAATATCTGTCGCATAATTCTTTCAGCGTAAGCCCGTACTTCATTCCTCCAAGGGCAAGGGATAGGTTCTTTTCATCATCCTCTAATTTAATATCCATTTTATCGGCGTATTTTTGCGCCTTGTCTAAGGTAAGCGAGTTTAAAGTTTTTACCGCGGGTATATTGTAACTGTTGGCAATACTCTCTGCAACGGTTACATATCCGTGGTAGCTTTTGTCGTAATTTTCGGGCGAATAACCGCCGTAATTAACTTTTTCGTCAAGTATTTTTGTCGCTGGCGACAGTTGTTTTTCTTCTATAGCAGGGGCATACACAAGCAAGGGTTTTATAGTAGAGCCAGGTTGCCGTTTTGCCCCGTTAATAGTTGATTTATACGCTTTTACCCCGCCTGCCGCCGTTGTCACGATTATCGAATTATCTAATTCCGTTTCGAGATTTTCGATGTGGCTTTGCAGTTGGCTGTCAAGGTATGTTTTTACGGTGACGTCCGTAATGGAATAGTAGTCAATGCCGATATCTTCCAGTTCATCAAAAACGGCAGTCAGGTAGTCGTCGGCGGCGTCGCTGTGTTTTTCAGCCGAAATGGGGCTGTCTTGTGCCGACTTGCATTCACTGTTGTCTATAAAACCGCATTCAAACATGCAATTTAGTACGATATTCCTGCGTTCGCGGCATTTATCGGGGTTTTTGAAGGGCGAATAATTGTTTGGCGAGGCAAGAAGCCCTGCCATTGTTGCTGATTGTTCAAGCGTAAGGTTTGCCGCTGTTTTACCGTAATAAAATTCAGAAGCGCTCTCTATCCCGTAGCAGTTATGACCGAAGTAGATTGCGTTGAGGTACATTTCTAAAATATCTTCTTTAGAATATTCCTTTTCAAGCTGCCT
>JAJQII010000112.1 GCA_021199295.1 Clostridia bacterium | reverse complement strand
CTGCGAGGCTGAATTTTGGTGTATGGAAATAACCATATCGGCGTTGCAGTTCTCTATAATTTCCTTTCTCTTCTGCATATCTCTCTTTTTAAATCCCTTAACGGGCAAACCGTAAAGCCCTGCCTGCGTCTTTCTCGTCATCACGGCGTTAAATCCCGCGTCGGCAAAATATCCTTTAAGGTAGATAGCTATTGCAAGGTTTATATCGCTTTCCTTGTTTTTTGTGGTAACGCCGTAAATGCCTGCGTCCATTCCGCCGTGACCGGCGTCTATAACAATGGTAGGGGAGTTAGCGCTCTCGGCGGCAGCCACGGTACTGCAAACACCGCCCAAAATCAAAGAAAACACGGCAAGCAGGGCGGCAAATGCCAGCGTACTCTTTTTAAACATAAACATTTTCACGCTATATACTACTGTTTGTTTGATTTTTTTATGCCTTAGTGTTATAATTATACTGTATTATAATGGGCAAAAAGGTTTGTAATCAGGTAACTATGTTTAAAAACACCCAACCGATAACAGAGGCGCAGGCACGCAACTTAAATCCCGTGGTGCTCGCCTACGTGGGCGACGCCGTTTATTCCCTGTACGTAAGGGAAAATCTGGTAATAACAACCGACTTTAAAACGGGGCAGCTTCAAAAGCTGTCTTCGGGCATAGTTTCCGCCCACGGGCAAAGCGAACTTTTAGACAGGATTATGCCGCTTTTCACCGAAGACGAAAACGACGTGTTCCGCCGCGGGCGCAACGCCAAAAAGGGGACTAAATCAAAAAACGCCAGCGTGGGCGAATACAACCGCTCCACGGGCTTTGAAGCCGTTTTAGGATATCTGTACCTTACAGGCAACAGCGAAAGAATAGAATTTTTATTGAAGGACAGCGATGAAAACTGAGGGCAGGAACGCCGTTTTAGAACTTTTACGTTCTGATAAACCTATAGACAAAATAATAATGGAAAAGAATCCCCAGGGTTCTTTAAAACTTATATACGCCAACGCGAGGGAGGCGGGCGTTCCCGTACGGTTCGAGGAAAAGACCGCCCTCGACAGGCAGAGTGTTACTGGCAGGCATCAGGGCGTTATAGCGTACACCGCCGACTTTGAATATTGCGTCTTGGAAGATATTATGCAAAATAAGGGCGCTAAGGGCGGCTTTGTCATTCTGTGCGACGGCATAGAAGACGTGCATAATTTAGGCTCTATAATAAGGGTAGCCGAATGCGCTGGGGCAGACGGTGTGGTTATACCGTCGGTAAAGTCCGCGTCGGTTACCGAAGCGGTAATGCGTATATCGGCAGGCGCGGCAAACCACGTAAAGGTGGCGAAAGTGCCCTCGCTGAATGCCGCGATAGAGCAATTAAAAAAGGGCGGCTACTGGGTTTACGCTTTAGAAGCCGACGGCGAAAATATATATAAACAAGATTTTTCGGGCAACGTGGCTCTGGTTATAGGCGGGGAAGACAGCGGCGTAAAACGGCTTACCCGCGAACGGTGCGACAAGGTGGTTTCCCTGCCCCTTTTGGGCAAGGTAAATTCGCTTAATGCAAGCGTTGCCCTGGGCATAGCGGCATACGAAGTGGTACGATGCAGACTGGATTAACCGACGAAGAACTTGCCGTCCTGGCGCAAAAGGGCGACAAGGCGGCAGTGGAACTGCTGTTAAAGCGGTATAAAAACGTGGTGCTTTCAGTCGCGAGGGGGTTTTTCCTTTCAGGGGGAGAGACCGAAGATCTCGTGCAGGAAGGCATGTGCGGGCTGTATTCTGCGATAGTAAGTTACTCGGCGCAGAAATCGGGCTTTGCCACTTATGCAATGCACTGCATAAAAAACCGCATAATAGACGCGGTAAAGGTGTCCTCCAGCTCCAAAAATTACGCCCTAAACAACTTCGTGCCCATCGCAGAGGGCGGTGAAGAGGTTTACCGCGAAGAAAAAAGCCCTGAAGACGAACTTATAAAACGGGAAAACAGAAGGGAATTTTTGCAAAAGATGAGCAAAAACCTTTCGTCTTTCGAATTTAAAGTGATAGTAATGTATATGGACGGGCTTACCATGGCAGAGATTGCCTCGTCCGTAGGCAAACCCGTAAAAAGCATAGACAATGCAATCCAGCGTTCAAAGCGCAAACTGCAAAAAATATTCGACCAAACTTAAGGGGGATGGTTAAATGGCTTACTTAGCCTTTTACCGCATGTTCCGCCCCGACACATTAGACAAAGTGGTTCGGCAGGAACACATAGTAAAAATTCTTAAAAACCAGATAGAAAGCGGCAAGATAGGCCATGCCTACCTGTTCTGCGGTCCTCGCGGCACAGGTAAAACATCCGTTGCCAAAATCTTTGCCCGCGCAATAAACTGCGAGCATCCCGTAAACGGCTCTCCGTGCGGTGAATGCGCCGTGTGCCGCGCGATAGGCAAGGGCGGCAATCTTGATATATCCGAGATAGACGCCGCTTCTAACAACGGCGTGGACGAAATGCGCGACTTGCGCGAAAAGGTGCAGTATCCCCCCGTTGCGGGCAAGTATAAGGTCTATATAATAGACGAAGTCCATATGCTTACGGCATCGGCATTCAACGCCGTTTTAAAAACGCTGGAAGAACCGCCCGCGCACGCGGTGTTTATACTGGCAACAACCGAACCGCAAAAAATACCGGCTACAATTCTTTCGCGCTGTATGCGTTTCGATTTTAAACTTATCCCGCAGGAAGATCTTGAAAATCTTTTAAAGGGCATACTGCAAAAGATAGGTAAACCTTACGAAGACGAAGCTGTCTCGGCGATAGCCCGCGCAGGCGCAGGCAGCGCAAGGGATATGCTTTCTGTAGCCGATATGTGCGTTTCCTATTCGGCGGGCACGCTCACGTATGCCGACGTAAACGCCGTGCTCGGCAGTGCCGACTTTTACGAGGTCGCAAAGGCGGTAGACTTTATGCTGGGCGACGACGCGGCGAACGCCCTTTCAGGTATAGAAAATATACTATCCAACGGCAAAGGGGTAGGCGTTCTTATAAAGGATATATTAAATTACCTCAACAACACCGCCGTGGCTAAAATGTGCAGGGATGCAAAACACATACTCAATCTCCCTGCCGAGATGTTTGAATGTATAGCAAATTCAGCCAAGGCAGACGGTCATAAAATCCTGCGTTGCACAGAAATTTTAGCCAGGGCTGAAAGCGATATACGCTACGCGTCAGACAGCAGAATAACGCTCGAAACGGCTGTCTTAAAGTGTTCCATGCCCCAGGCAGATTATAATATAGACGCGCTTATTTCGCGCATATCTGCCCTCGAATTAAAAATAGAAAGCGGGAATTTCTCATCAGGGACAGCCGTTAAGCCTGTTGAAAAGACTGAGCAGGTAACACCCAAAGAAGAACCCGCCCCCAGGCAGGAAGAAGTTTCTTACACGGCGCAAAACCCGCAGTATTCTTTTGCAAAGCGTAAGACTATAGCCCAGCCCCCCTTGTGGGAAGATAACGGGGCAGACGTGTTTTCTTCCCCGTCGCCGTCAGCTCCCCGTTCGGCAAAACCCGATTCCGGTGTGTTCGGCAAAATGCTCAGGGCTCTCAGGACTACAAATAAAAACGCCGTCCTTTTTACCCTCTGTATGGATTTGGGTAACTTTTACGAAGGTGACAAACTCATTCTTACCACTGAAAGCGAAACAGTCCACCGCGGGCTTACTCGGGGCGACAACCAGAAGTTTTTAACCGAAACATTGCTTTCGCTCGGCGTAAGCGAGTATGAAGTTAGGCTTACGAAAAAGAACGGCAACGTTTCGCAGGCTATAGATAAACTTAAGAGTAATTTCGACGGAACGGACATAGATATAAAGTAAAAATAAAGGAGTATTAATATGGCAGGATATAAAGGCGGCATGGGCGGCAATATGAATAACCTTGTAAAGCAGGCGCAAAAGCTGCAGGAGCAGATACAGGAAGCCGAAAAGGAACTTGAAGACCTTGAGGTAGTAGGCACGTCAGGCGGCGGCGAGGAAGGCGACGAAACCGTCGTAATCTATATGAACGGTAAAAAAGTTATTAACGGTGTAGAATTCGGCAGTAAAATTTCCCAGATGGTAGACCTTTCTGACGAAGAAGACGTAGAGATGCTCGAAGACCTTATTCTTGCCGCGATAAACGACGGCTATAAAAAGGCAGACGAACTTTACCAGGAAAAGATGGGTAAATTCGGCGGCGCAGGCATCCCCGGGGCATTGCTTTAATAATCAATAGTTGCGGCATAGTACGCACCCAATTTTAATTTATGGATATTTTTATAGAGCCTATCGGGAAGCTCATCAACGAGTTTACCAAACTCCCGGGAGTAGGCAAAAAAACGGCGCAAAGATACGCTTACAAAATAATAGGCATGAGCGAGCAAGAGGCTTTTCAGTTCGCATCCGCCATAACCGAGGCAAAACGCAAGGTGCGTTACTGCAAGGTTTGCGGCAATTTTACTGAAGACGAGGTGTGCGACATCTGCAAAAGCAGGGACAAAACGCAAATTTGCGTGGTAAAAGAGCCTAAAGACGTAATTGCGCTTGAAAAACTTCACGAATACAAGGGCGTATACCACGTTCTTCACGGGGTTATAAACCCTATGGAGGGGGTAGGTCCTAACGATATACGCGTAAAGGAGCTTTTAGCCCGCGTGCAGGATGGCGTTACTGAAGTTATTATGGCAACCAATCCCGATGTAGAGGGCGAGGCTACGGCAATGTATATTGCCAAGCTGTTAAAGCCCCTCGGCGTAAATGTTACAAGGCTGGCACACGGCATTCCCATAGGCAGCGAGCTGGAGTATACGGATGAGGTGACGCTGTCGAGGGCGTTTATCGAACGCAAATCTATTTAAAATTTTGAAAAACTTCGTAATACTGTGTCGGGCTTGCGTTCGCCCTCGGTCATGTACGTATGTGTACACTCCCGTCGGGACAATCCGCACCCTCCTTGTCTTACTTGTTTTTGAAAATTTTAGATAAAGTGTCAAGTTTCATACCGCTTTTGTCGTGTACGTCTTTGTACACTCCATGCAGTCGGTATTCACTTTCCTGGTCTTGCTTGCTTCTAAACATTTTAATTGCGGTCGGTATTTGCCCTCCTTGTCTTACTTGTTTTTGAAAATTTTAGCTAGGTGAGCATTATTTGCTGCGGGCGTAGCATTACTTTGTCGGGCTTGTAAAAAATAAAATTTATTCGGAGAAAAATAATGAAAATTTCAGTATTAGGCTGTGGCAGGTGGGGATCTTTCCTTGCGTGGTATCAGGCAGCCGTAAAAGGTAACGAAGTAATTTCGTGGGGGCCTGAAGGCGACTACTCTTACGAAATTTTAAAAAATACAGGCAAAAACGAGTACGTCACGCTCGATAAAAATATAACGCTTACGTGCGATTTGCAGTACGCGCTCGAAAAAAGCGACGTAATCATAATTTCCATAAGCTCGCAGGGCTTGCGCGGCTTTATGCAAAAGGTGACAAAATACCCCGTGCAGGATAAGATCTTTGTGCTTTGTATGAAGGGCATAGAGGAAAGCACAGGCAAAAGGCTTTCGCAGGTTATGACCGAAAGCGGCATATCCCCCGATAAAATCGCGGTATGGGTAGGCCCGGGGCATATACAGGCGTTTGTGCAGGGCATACCTAACTGCATGGTAATAGATTCCGCCAACGAGGATTTAAAGCGTTACCTTGCAGATAACTTCAAAAGTAACCTTATACGCTTTTATTACGGCAACGACCTTATCGGTACTGAAATCGGTGCGGCAGCCAAAAACGTACTCGGCATTGCGGCAGGCGTGTTAGACGGCAGCGGATATGTAAGTTTAAAAGGGCCTTTAATGGCGCGTGGCGCATACGAGGTAGGCAAACTTATGCAGGCTTTAGGCGGCAACTTTATGTCAGCATACGGGCTTGCGCATCTTGGCGATTACGAAACGACACTTTTTTCAGAATATTCGCACAACCGCCGTTACGGCGAAATGATGGCGCAGGGCGCTAAATTCGACAAACTTGCTGAAGGCGTAATGACGGCAAAGGCGATGAAAAAGCTGGGCGAAAGTAGCGGCGTGGAACTTCCCATAACTAACGCTGTGTACGAAGCATGTTTCTGCACGCACGCGTTCGAAAGCGGAGAGGGCGCGAAGGAATGTCTTAACATTATATTAAAACTTTTCGACCGCCCTTCTAAGAGTGAATTTATTATAAGTTAAAACTGAATATTACATAAACTTTCCGCGCGACGGCTAAGCCGCCGCGCCTTGTAACGCAAAATAATAAAATTTTAAATCAGAGGATTTTAAAAAGTGATAAGAAACGATTTAAGAAACGTGGCAATTATAGCTCACGTCGACCACGGCAAAACAACCCTTGTAGACGCAATGTTAAAGCAGTCGCATGCCTTCAGGGAAAACCAGGCAGTAGAAGAAAGGGTAATGGACTCCAACGACCTTGAAAGGGAAAGGGGCATAACAATTCTTGCAAAAAACACGTCCGTCCGCTATAACGGCGTAAAAATCAACATAGTTGATACCCCGGGGCACGCCGACTTTTCGGGCGAGGTAGAAAGGGTTATGATGATGGTAAACGGCGTTCTGGTACTGGTAGACGCCGCCGAAGGTCCTATGCCCCAGACAAGGTTTGTAGTACAAAAAGCCCTTGAAATGGGACACCGCCTTATCATAGTCGTAAATAAGATAGACCGCCCCGACGCCCGCCTTGCCGAAGTGCAGGACGAAATTTTAGAACTTCTTCTCGAACTTGACGCGTCAGACGACCAGCTCTTAAGCCCTGTGGTGTGGTGTTCGGGCAGGGACGGCACGGCAACGTTAGATATCAACAAACCCGGCAAAGACCTGTCTCCCCTGTTTGATACCATTCTTTCTCACATTCCCCCTATGGAGGCTGACGAAAAGGGCGGCACGCAGGTGCTTGTATCTTCGATAGATTACAACGAATACGTCGGCAGGATAGGCATAGGCAGGATAGAACGCGGCTGCATTTCCCAGGGCGAAAACGTCATTGTTACAAACTACAACAACCAGCAGATGCGCGTGGCTGGCAAAATAGCCAACCTTTACCAGATAGAAGGACTCAACCGTGTTCCCTGCGAACAGGCCACGGCAGGCGACATAGTATGTTTTTCCGGCCTTGAAAAGATAAATATAGGCGATACGGTCTGCTGCACGGAAGAGGTGGAAGCTCATAAATTCGTCAAGATTTCCGAGCCCACTGTAGAGATGACTTTTTCGGTAAACGACTCTCCGTTTGCGGGCAAAGAGGGTAAGTTTGTCACTACCCGCCATCTCCGCGACAGGCTCTTCAGGGAACTTTTAAAGGACGTTTCCCTCCGCGTGGAAGAAACGGATTCCGCCGACAGTTACCGCGTATGCGGCAGGGGCGAAATGCACCTTTCCATTTTAATAGAGAATATGCGCAGGGAAGGCTACGAGTTTCAGGTTTCCACGCCAAAAGTTCTGTATAAAGAGATTGACGGCGTAAGGTGCGAGCCCGTGGAAAGATTAATAGTGGACGTTCCCGACGAATTTACGGGCGCTGTGTTCCAGTCAATGGGCGAAAGGAAGGGCGAGCTTACCCATATGAGCGCCATAGGCAGCCGTACCCGCCTTGAATTTTTAATACCCGCCCGCGGGCTTTTCGGATATAAAAGCGAGTTTTTGACTTCTACAAAGGGCGAAGGCGTGTTCTCGAGCGTGTTCTTCGAATACCAGCCCTACAAAGGCGAGTTCTCCCGCCGCAACACAGGCTCTCTCGTAGCGTTCGAAACGGGCGAAGCAGTGACATACGGCTTGTATAACGCACAGGGCAGGGGCACTCTGTTTATCGGCGCTGGCGTTCCCGTTTACGAGGGAATGGTTATAGGCGAGTCGCCCAAAAACGAGGATATAAACGTAAACGTCTGCAAAACCAAACACCTTACAAATACCCGTTCCAGCTCGTCCGACGAAGCCTTAAGGCTTATAACGCCCAAGCATATGAGCCTTGAAGAATGCCTTGAATTTATCGCAGACGACGAACTTTTAGAGATAACCCCTAAAAACATACGTATCCGCAAGCGAATATTAGACAGCGAACTTCGTGCAAAGGCACGCGCCAAAGAAAAGAAAGCGTGATTTAAAAACATATTTACCTTTTATAAAGCATATATAAATACTGCCCATCGCGGCAGTATTTTTTTGTAAGAGGTGTCTGTATGGAAGCCGTGCCCCACAGCGTTACGGTAGAAGATTGCAAAAAGGTGTCAGCCACTGCCATAGACAGTGTAGACGGTTTTTCGCCGTCGCAAATAATTTTGTCCTTTTCTGGCGGCAGGATAATTATAGCAGGCGCAGGGCTAAAGATAGTCAATTTTTCCAAGGCAAGCGGTAATTTTGCCGCCGTTGGCACGGTAAACGGTGTAAAGTATGCCTCTAAAGGCGTAAAACTTTCGCAAAAAATTTTCAAGTAATGTCTCCTTATGCAGTTTTTCTTGTCTGCTCGGCATGCGGCGTGTGCAGCGGGATTGTTTATGATTTACTATATATATTAAGGAACTTGCTGTTCGGGCGGTATACGCGCATGGGCAAAATAGCTGCAGGCATTTGCGACGCCGTATATTTTGCCGTTCTCTCGGTTATGTACGTGTTTTGCTCGGTTTATTTCGGCTTTCCAGACTTAAGGCTCTATATGGTAGCCGCCGTTTTGTGCGGAATAATACTTTATTTAAAAAGTTTTCACAAATCTATTGCATTTCTTGTAAAAAAAATATATAATAGAAATGTAAAGAGGTAAAGTCGTATGAACGCACAAAAGCGAAACCGCCTTATTGCGGCCGCAACCGTTACAACAGTACTGCTTTTAGTAGTTCTTGTTGCGATAATGATATACCAGATAGTGGAAATATGCGTCCTTAACAAACGCCGCCAGGAAATAAAAGACCAGATCGAAGAGTACGAAGACCAGCTTTCTGAAACTGAAGATCTGATCGATTATTACACATATGGCGACGGGCTTTACAGACTGATTATAGAATACGGCATACTGGACTGAAAATATGAAAATTGCTGCGATAGACGTGGGATCTAATTCCGTTCGCCTTATGATTATGGCGGACGGAAAAACTTTATATAAAAGGCTTTCTACCACCAGGCTTGGCGAGGGCGTCGCCCTGTACGGTAAGCTTTCAGAAGTGGCGATAGAGCGTACGGCTCAGGCTGTCGTAAGTTTTGTAAACTATGCCAAGAATGAAGAAAATGTGCAAAGGGTGTTTATTTTTGCCACGGCGGCGGTACGTTCTGCCGTAAACGGGAGTGATTTTACCGAAAGGGTGTACGAGCTTTGCGGCGAACGGGTAGACGTGGTAAGCGGCGAAGAGGAGGCGGCGTTAGGCATTCTCGGCGCTTTGCGCGGGCGCGACGGCGGCATAATAGACCTCGGCGGTGCAAGTACAGAGATTTCCCTGCAAAAAGATTGTAAAAAGGTCTACGGCAAAAGCGTGAATATAGGCACGGTCCGTCTGTACGATATGTGCGGGCAGGACAGGGCTAAACTGCAGGCGGCTATTGATAAACGGCTTGGCGATTACAATAATCCCGATTTATCGGCTTACGATATGTACGCCATAGGCGGAACGGCCACGTCGCTTGCCGCTATAAAACACGGGCTTAAAGTTTACGATCCCAAAGTCGTGGACGGTACGGAAATTTCTGAAGCCGAACTAAAAAATATGTCAGACAGGCTGCTTTCTATGACGGTAGAGCAGCGCAAGGGTATAGACGGGCTGGATGCCCGCCGTGCCGACGTTATCGCCGGCGGCTGCTTGTTAATGTATAATATTGTCCATTCGTTCGGTGCTGGCAAGATAATCGTGTCAGAAAGCGACAACCTTGAAGGCTACGCAATGCTGAAGGGGGTATCTTTTTGAAAATTTTCTGTACGGCAATTTCCGCCGTGTGCGCCTTAGGTATGGCTGCAGCTACCGCTGTAAGCGTGTATTTTGCAAGCGGCGTTATCGATCTGGTTATCTACCTTATACTCGCGGCTGTGTTTTTTCCCTTTTCGGGGTATCTGCACGAACTCGGACATGCCATTTTCGGCAGCGCGAGCGGTATGAAGGTCAGCATTATAAAAACAAACATGTTTTCATCTTCCGCGTGCAGCATACGTCCCAAACGCGGCGGCAGTATGAAGCGCCGTTATATTGTAACTACCGTAGGCGGGCTTGTTATTAATTTTATTTTAGTGCTTTGGGGCATAATAGTTCTGTGCATACCCTCGATAAGTAACGTCTATTCTTTTACAGCACCGTCATCTTTGTATCTGTTATTGCTCAACGTTATGCCTGTGGAATACGCAAGCGGCAAAACTGACGGGCTGGCAATATGCGAAGCTATTAAAAATTCCCCGTCGGCGCAGGTGCTTATCGCCGTTCTTGAAATACAGGGAGAGGTAGCGTCGGGCAAACAGCTTTCCGAAGTGGAAGAATTTAGGCTTACGGATTTACCCCAGCTACCCGACGACGATTACAATTTTGCAATGCTCACGGCTTTAAGATACCAGTACTACACCGAACTCGGAGACGACAAGACGGCAGAAATTTACTATATGCGCCTACGCGGGTTAGGTTATAGCGAAAAAGATTTTAAAGAATAAGCTATATTGAATACAGATTTTCATTTAAATTTCAATTTTAAAAAAAAGTAACATTATTATTGCTTTTTTTTATTATTTATGTTATAATCAAAGACAAAAAAACAAGTAAATTATATCTGCAGGTAAAATGATATTCTAAATTGCCTGCAAATCGCGTGATATTGGTGTGATTATGGATGAACTGATAAAATCTATAACTGAAGCAGAAGAAAAAGCGGCGGCGATAAAAAGTGACGCCGTGGTAAAAGCAGGGCAGATTATTGAAGATGCCCGCAACCAGGCGGCAAAGATCGATGCGGAATCGGCTGAACAGTGCACCAAATATCTTAACGAAACATTAAATTCTGCACGTGTACAGGCGGAAAAAGATTATCAGTCTTATATCGGCACAAGCACTGCAAAGGCTAAGGCTTACGCCGCCGATATGAAAAAGCACACCGATTCAACTGTAGGTAAAATTGTCGGGAGGATCACCGATGGCAATAGCTGAAATGCGGAAACTTAATCTTGCCGCGATGTCTTACGACAGGGATAAAATACTCGACGCGCTCCAGAAAACGGGCGCGGCAGAGGTAAAGCAGCATACCGAATTGCAGGATGTTGCCCCTTGCGTGGCGGACAGCGGCAGTTTAAGCAGTTATCTTTCCTCGCTGGAGGCGGCTTTAGCTTTGCTCTGTGCCGAAGTGGGGAATGCCGACAAAGAAAATAAAGTAAAAGACGATACTTTGAAAGACGGCTTCGACGTTTCGTATTCCGAATTTATGTCGTCGTACGAAAAAAAAGATTACGCTGATGAGCTTACTGCTAAAATAAACGTGCTTGCAGACGAAAAAATCAGGCTCAATGCCGAGCTTTCGCGCTGTACGCGCACACTGGCTGTCGCGGCGGCATACTCATCGCTGAAAGATACATTCAGCAGCTTTGCCGAAACCCGCCACGTTTGCGTTAAACTCGGCACGATAGCTGTAACCGGAAGGGATAATTTTCTTGTTGCAATGCAGGGGATTGCACTTGCAGATTTCAAAGAACTTGCAAGCACTGAAGACGAGGTTTTAATTTTAGCCGCAGCACACAAAACGGCGAGCGCCGAACTTGACAACGCGCTTTCTTCCGCAGGCTTTACGGCTTGCCCCTACAGCGGCGATATTACGGGCGAGGAAAATTACAATAACGCAATTTCCGAAAAGCAGGATATTTTACAAAGACTTTCAGAAAATTCGGCGGCAATGTATGCCCTTAAAGACGGCATACGCCCGCTTAAAGTTTACTGTGATTACGTGGGCTACCAGCTCGAAAAGGCAGAACTTTCAGATAAATTTCTGACAACTCAGAAAACCTTTTTGCTTGAGGCGTACGTGCCCAAAGACAGCGAGCAGGCTGTATCCGACGCGTTAAAGCAGGCGTCAGACGCCGTTTACTTTGAATATTCTGATCCCGCCGAAGACGAAACGCCCCCTACGCTTATGCGCAACAACAAAGTGGTTTCCAACTTCGAATCGATAACAAATATGTATTCCGTTCCCAGCTCGCGCGAGTTTGATCCCAACACGATAATGGCTATATTCTACAGCCTGTTTTTAGGTTTTATTATGGCGGATATCGGCTACGGGATTTTAATGCTCCTTGGCGGCGGTTATCTGTGGTATAAAAACCGCAAGCGCGAAAGCGGCTTAAAACGCCTTAGCGGAGTGTTTGCGATAGGCGGTATTTTCACTATACTATGGGGCTTTTTGTTTAATTCCTTCTTTGGCGTAGAGCTTTCGTTTATGCCTACTTTAATGCCCAACGCGCAGAGCGATATGTGGTCGTTCGCGGGCATACAAGTTCCCGCTGTTCTGGTTATAGCGCTTTTGTTAGGCACATTCCAGCTTGGCGCGGGTTACGTGTGCAAGGCGGTACAGTGCTGGCGCAGAAAGCAGATAATGGACGGCATTTGCGACGGTATTACGTGGGCGCTGTTCTCTTTAGGCGCGTTCCTCGCGATTATCGGTCTTACAGAAGAAGCTAACGTTACAATGCTTGCCTATGTGGGCGGCATTATGGTGGCAGTAGGGCTGGTTGTAGCAATGTTCACGGCAGGCAGGCACGAAAAAGTTATAGGCAAGTTTACAAAGGGCTTCGGCGCTGCTTACGGCGTTATAAACTATCTGTCGGATATTTTAAGTTACGCAAGGCTTTACGGCCTTATGCTTTCGGGTATGGTAATAGGCGGCATCGTGTCGGAATACGGCATAAATTTCGTAACCAGCGGCAACGTTGCTTTCATCATTCTCGGCGTGGTTCTTCTTGTAGTAGGGCATGTGTTTAACGTTGCGATAAGCCTTCTGGGCGCTTATATCCACGACGCAAGGCTGCAATACGTAGAGTTTTACGGCAAATTCTACGAAGGCGAAGGCGAGCTGTTTACCCCCGTGGGTTCTCAGCATAAGTATATATACCTTAACGCGTAGACTGGCATATATGCCTTAACTAACCGCTTTTTCGCGATAATTTAATTTGGTAATCGCATTGCTTTTTTGCAGTGTGTAAGGTTATAAAAAATCAAAAACATTAACGGAGGTTTTTGTAATGTCTCTTTTAGCATCAATTGTCCAGCTGGCAGAAGACGCTGTAGAATCTTCTTCGGACTATGCGTTGCAGCTGGCAAACGCCCAGACTTTCGGCCAGATGGTCGCGTATATCGGTATTGCTCTGTGCGCCATTCTCTGCGGCGTTGGTTCTGCTATAGGTCTTTACAAGACGGGTTCTGCGGCTGCAGGCGTGCTTGGCGAAAGCCCCAAACTTTTCGGTAAAGTAATGGTGCTCGTGCTTCTTCCCGCAACGCAGGGTATTTACGGCTTTATTATTGCCATCATCGCGCAAGGTTCTGTTGCAGACATAACTACTCTTGCAGGCGGCTGGGAACTTCTTTTCAAAGTAATGCCCATGGCGCTTTCAGGCCTTGTAACAGGTATCTTCCAGGGCAGATCGGCTGCAAACTGTATTTACGCAGTCGGCAAGCAGGAAACGCTTGGCGGTAAACTTATCATTTACCCCGCGATGATCGAATTCTACGCCATACTCGGTCTTATCATATCCATAATGCTCATTTAAGGTGGTTTTATGGGCAGGCAGGAATTGGTAGAAAGAATTTTATCCGATGCCGAGAGCGAGTCGCAGGCAGTTATTGCCGAAGCTGAAAAAATGGCTGGACAGATAATTTCTGAAGCTCGCTCCCGCGCCGAAAAGTCTATGGAAGCTGCCCGCGCCGACGCACAGGTTAAATCGGCGGCTATAGCCGATTCCAGGGCGGCAACGGCACGCCTCGACAGCGCTAAAATACTTCTCGGCGAAAAACGCGGCGTTATAGACGACGTTTATTCGTCTGCGGCAAAACAGCTCGCCGCTATGGATAAAAAGGATTGTCTTTCGTTTATAAAGAATTTGCTTGATAAATATGCCGAAACGGGCGACGAGGTTGTGCTTGCAGATAATTTTAAGTATTCTGCCGACGTCGCTAAATTCGACATCGTAAAACAAAAAAATCTTAAACTGGTATTCGGCGGTGCAGGTATAAGCGGCGGCTTTATTTTGCGCGGCAAAAAATCTGACAGGGATTTGTCGATAGAGGCTTTGATTGCCGCCGACAGGGCAGAACACGAAGCCGAAGTGGCGGCAGAACTTTTAAGATAAGTTTTGCTAAAGGTAAAATTATGGCAGTAGACACAGTGTTTACAAACGGAATAATAGCCGCGAGGGAAAAGTATTTCCTTAAAGACAGGCTGTTGCGTATGTGCGAGGTCGGCGCTGACGAAGCCTTCCGCATGCTCGTCGAAAGCGGTTTCGGCGAAGGGGAAAGCGTTTCTTCTGTCTATGAGTACGAAAAGCTCGTGCTTGCAGACAGCCGCGCCATAGACGGGTTTATAAGGGAATTCTCCCCGTCGCAGGCAATATCGCAATACCTTCTCGCGCCCCGCGATTTCCACAATGCCAAAGCGCTTGTAAAGGCAGAATTTCTCGGCACGGATGCAGGCGAGATGCTCGCCCCTGACGGGATGGTATCAGCAGAAAGCATGCAGGCATGTTTCCGTTCGGGCGATTTTACCCCGCTTGGCGGACTTGGCGAAACAATTTTAACTGCAAAGCAGTATATCGCAGACGGCGGGGCGTCAGGCGCTGAAATAGGTGCGTTCTTCGATAAGGCAATGTACGGCTATCTTGGCAAAGCGTGTTCAAAAAAACGTATGCTCAAAAAGTTTGTAGCCGATAAAGCCGATATGACGAATATCCTTACGGCTATGCGCTCGCCCGACGCGGGATTTGCCGAAAAATTCTATGTCGAAGGCGGCAACATACCCGTAAGCAAACTCGGGGAAATTTTTTCAGGCGAAGAAAAGGCGCTCAGGGCGATTGAAGGCAGCGGCAAAGAGCAGTTCCTTAAACTGTGTTTCAAGGCAAAAGATGCGTCTTTGCCTATGACCGAGGCAGAACGCAAACTTGCTTCGTACGAGGCGGATATCCTTTCAGAAAATAAGTATGATTTGAAAAACAGCCAGCCGTTTTTGTACTACGTGTTCAGGCGCAGGGCGGAAAACGAAAACGTCCGCATTATTTTCGCGTGCCTTCTTAACGGCATGTCTGAAAAGCAAATTAAAGGCAGGCTCAGGGGAGTACAGATCAAATTATGACAGGCAGAATGGCGATAGTCGGCGACGGCGACAGCATAATGGTTTTCAGAGCAGCGGGGGTAGACACTTTCCCCGTGGGTGACGAAAAAAAAGCCCGCGAGGCTGTGCGCCATGCGGCAAAAGACCATAGCATAATATTTGTTACCGAAGAGTTTTATAAACCCAACGAGGAATTTATGAAGAGGTTCGACGAAGAAGCGTACCCCGTTGTTATAAGTATTCCGTCAAAAAACGGAAGCACGGGTTACAGCGACGAACTTTTAAAAACCGCGATGGAAAAAGCTCTCGGCGTAGATATATTGTTTCATAACGATTAAACAACTTGCTACCCCGTTAATTTAAGCATATTATGGGGTGAATTTATAATAAGGTGGTTTTATGGCTGGTAAAACGATAAAGGTTTCAGGTCCTTTAATAATTGCCGATAACATGGCGGATTCAAAGATGTACGACGTTGTCCGCGTTTCGGATAAGGGGCTTATTGGCGAAATTATAGAGCTCCGCGGCGATAAGGCGTCTATACAGGTTTACGAAGAAACGTCTGGTTTAGGCCCCGGGGAAGACGTTGTTTCTACGGGCGAGCCCCTTTCGGCGGAACTCGGCCCCGGTCTTCTTTCAGGTATATTCGACGGTATTCAGCGCCCTCTTACAACGCTGTATTTTAAATACTGCAACAGGATTTCGCGCGGCGTGT
>JAJQII010000006.1 GCA_021199295.1 Clostridia bacterium | reverse complement strand
AAAATATATTGAGTACAGGACTGTTTCCGACTATAGCTGCAGCCCCTATTATGATAATTCCTGTTCCCAAAAAGAAGGACAGGGCGACGGATATTCCGAAGTACCTGCGGAATATTACGTTGAGAAAGGTATACAGGCTCGCCCAGCCGATACTCATTATAATTTTGCCGAGAACGGCACATATAAGCGAGCCTGCATTCACCTCAAACGACGCCCCGATAAACAGTCCTGCCGCGACAGAACCTATAAGATATGTTATGCACATACATGCCATGGAAAAAGCCCCCACGGTTGATTTGGATATCATATAGTCCTGCTTTTTCGCATGAGCAGTAAAAAGTTGTTTTACATAGCCGCTTCGGTAATCGTGCCCTATGAATATAGAGACCATTATGCCGCCGAAAATAAATACCATATTCATGTTGGCATATTCGCCCATGGTGCTTACGACATAAAGAGGCGTGTCTGCCGCTATGATTTGCCAGGTGTTTGTATACAATGCCGTACCGCCTGCCGTGCCCGTCATTCCCAGTATCATTGCGGGAATTACGGCGGCCATCGCAAGGAATATATAGAACATAGGCGTGTGGAACAGGCGGTAAAAATCCACGCCAAGCATTCCTTTAAGCCTGTGAAAAAATGTAGGCGATTCAAACTGCAATTTAAGCGTGTTATCCATTTTACCCTTCCTCCCTTGCCGACATAAGATTTACATAGTACTCTTCGAGACCTATTTTGTTTTTCTTTATAAAACTTATAAACTGCCTGTTTTCCAGAAGATAAGCCACTATCTTTTCAGGTTCATCCTCGCCGTAAACGGTAATATACTCATCGTCCGTTTTCACTTCCCTGTAAACCCGTGAAAGTATCTTTGCGGAGGCTTGCATATCCGTGGTCTTTACCTTTATAAAGACTTTTGCCCTGCTCTCCATCTCAGCTGCAGATATCTGCCGTATCATCTTCCCCTGGCGGATTATGCCGTAATGGGTGGCTACCTTTTCCAGTTCGCCCAATATATGCGAGGATATAAGCACGGTACAGCCGCAGGTCTTTGTTATATCCACGAGGATTTCCCTCATTATCCTCATACCGTCGGCGTCCAGCCCGTTAATAGGCTCGTCCAATATAAGAAGAGCGGGGTCACCCAAAAGCGCCATTGCTATGCCTATACGTTGCTTCATTCCTAAAGAACAATTCTTGAATTTAATTCCGGCACTGTCCTCCATGCGGACAATTTTAAGTACCCTGTCAATTTCTGCCCTGCGATCAGGTATACCAAGGTTTATAGCCTGCATCATAAGATTGTTTTTTACGCTTGATCCTGGAAAACAGCCCGCGTTTTCTATCAGAGCGCCTACTCTTACTCTTACGCCGGCATCAGTATATTTTTTGCCGAACAGCTTAATCTCTCCTTTGTCCGGTACGAGATGTCCGCATATCAGCTTTTCGGTAGTTGATTTACCGCTTCCGTTTTCCCCGATAAAACCATAAATTGCCCCGACCGGCACTGTCATATCCAGTCCGTCAAGCGCATACATTCCGCGGAAAGACTTTGTAAGTCCTGAAATTTCTATAGCGTTCACTTGTTCCTCCTTGTTTATGCTACCGTTATACTTCCGCAATGTTTAACTTTTACTAATAAAATGTTAATATTTTGTAAAAAGCAGAAAGCGCCTGAAACAAGAGCGCTTTCACAAGAAGAAAATTAGTTTTAATATATGTCACTCGTATTCGTCGTAACTTCGGCGGTCGGGGAATGTTTCCGTGCCGACTTGCGGCTGGCCGTTTAACCGCGGACGCCTCTCTTTGCCACGTTTGCCCTTAAAAGGGACGCAGTGCTTTATATCGGTTAGTATAACGTCTTCCCCTATCCTGATTACTGCCGAAAGCGGCAGAAAGATATCCTGGCGGGTAAGATGGAATCCCTTGCCGCCCGTCACGTAAAAACCCTGGATTCTGTTTTCCGGGTAATCAAAAATAACATCGCAAGTTTTGCCGAGGTGTTTGCCGTCTGAAATGTTTACCACATCCATCTTTTTTACGCTGTTATAAGAAAATTCCATATTTTTACCGCCTTGCTTCCTGCCAGTTTTTATCGGCAGATAAAATATAATATGCCGAAAACTGTCATTTGTTGACACTTTGGATTGTACAATAATATATTTAAAAAGGCAAAAGTAAAGCCCGACTTTAAGTCGGGCTGGTATAAAAATTAACTCTCGAAAACGCAGTTATTTTTAACTGAAGATCGATATAAGCGGGTTATTGGCACAAAGTTTATCAAGGAGCAACAGGCTGCCTTCTAAATTGCTGTAGAAGTTTACGTAAGTTTCGCCGCCTATCCATGCAAATATCTGGAAAACTATAAGCGCTATCGCAACAAGTACCGCAAGGAAGAACGCCGTACCGAGTATTTTGTTTATTACTATGAAAAACTTATTGTCGATTTCTACTATGCTCTTTAAAATCTTTACCACTATCATTCTTACAATCTGTACGATTATGAAAAGTATGATGGCGGCAACCACCTTACCTATAGAAATATCGGCAAGGAATGTAGCCACGCTGCCCTTAGAATAGAGCCATTCGTTGAATTTAGCGAGCAACTCTTTTACAAAGGATATATCGAGCACAAAACCTAACGTAAGGTAACACACTACCACAGAGATTATAATGCCGAATATTCCGCTTGTAAAAAACTTTAAGCCCTTGCCAAACCCTAAGAATGCACCGAGCAAGGCAAAAATAATTATTGCACCGATAGCAATCCAGTCTGCAGTAAGCATATGCGCTTCTACCTCCCGACATATTCTGTCAATATTATATCATTGTAAAGCAGAATTTGCAACATAAAAAGCATAAAAAATTTTCCCTTATAAATTTTTAACAACAAAACTATCTGATATACTGATAGATAAACCTGAATTTTGCCTTTAACAAGATTTCAGACATAAGAAAAAATAGCCGCTTACTTTAAATAAGCGGCCATTTTAGCGTATTTAGATAAAATTCAATAATTTCAATACTTCAGCTTATGTCCTCGGATTTTTGATATTCGCCTGGGCGGCTGCTTTTGCTATACGACATTGCTGCGCAATGTCGTGCCGCACACCTTGCAGCCTTCAGCTTATGCCCTCGGATTCTTTATATTAGCCTGGGCTGCAGCAAGACGTGCGATGGGTACGCGGTAAGGCGAGCAGCTTACATAATCGAGCCCGATCTGGTGGCAGAACTCTATTGACGAAGGATCTCCGCCGTGTTCGCCGCATATGCCGCAGTGAAGTTCAGGGCGAGTCTTTTTGCCAAGCGTTACAGCCATTTCCATAAGTTTGCCTACGCCTGTTACGTCGAGCTTTGCAAACGGGTCAAATTCGTAAATCTTGCCTGCATAGTATGCGGGAAGGAACTTGCCAGCATCGTCACGGCTGAAGCCGAACGTCATCTGGGTTAAATCGTTTGTACCGAAGCAGAAGAATTCAGCATCTTTAGCAATCTCGTCGGCTGTGAGGGCGGCACGGGGAATTTCTATCATAGTGCCGACTTCGTACTTAAGGCTTACACCCGAAGCTGCGATAACTTCGTCTGCCGTCTTGACAACCGTCTTCTTTACAAATTCAAGCTCTTTCTTTTCGCCTACAAGGGGAATCATTATTTCGGGAACAACCTTCCAGTCGGGATGGTTCTTCTGTACGTTTATCGCTGCCTTGATTACTGCCTTGGTCTGCATTACCGCGATTTCAGGGTAAGTTACGGTAAGGCGGCAGCCGCGGTGTCCCATCATGGGGTTGAATTCGTGCAAGTCAGAGATAATCTGCTTGATCTGGGCAACAGTCTTGTTCTGTGCCTTTGCAAGAGCCTTGATATCCTCTTCTTCGGTAGGAACAAACTCGTGCAGAGGGGGATCAAGGAAACGTATTGTAACGGGCTGACCTTCCAATGCTTCCATAAGACCTTCAAAGTCTGCCTGCTGCATAGGCTCTATCTTGGCGAGCGCCGCTTCACGTTCTTCTACCGTGTCTGAGCAGATCATTTCGCGGAAAGCGCCGATTCTTGCGGGATCGAAGAACATATGCTCAGTACGGCAAAGGCCGATGCCCTGTGCACCGAACGCGGCAGCCTGCTTTGCGTCTTTGGGGGTATCTGCGTTTGTACGCACGCCCATAGCCTTGTATTTATCTGCAAGAGCCATTATCCTGCCGAAGTAACCGCTGTTGGGATCTGCGGGCACGGTGGGAATGATGCAGTCATAAATATTACCTGTAGAGCCGTCAAGGGAGAGGTTGTCGCCTTCCTTAAATACTTTGCCTGCAAGTGTAAAGCACTTGTTTTCTTCGTCCATCTTTATATCGCCGCAGCCTGATACGCAGCAAGTTCCCATGCCGCGGGCAACAACTGCCGCGTGAGAGGTCTGGCCGCCGCGTACGGTAAGAATACCCTGCGCGTACTTCATACCCTCGATATCTTCGGGTGAGGTTTCAAGACGTACAAGAACAACCTTCTTGCCAGCCTTGCCCTGTACAACGGCGTCTTCTGCCGTGAACACTATCTGGCCTGCCGCAGCGCCGGGGGAAGCCGCAATGCCCTTGCCCACAACGTTATTTTTATCGGCATCCTTTAATGCCTTGGGATCGAACTGGGGATGGAGAAGCATGTCCAGAGACTTTGCGTCTATCTGCATAAGCGCTTCCTTTTCTGAAATCATGCCTTCGTCTATAAGGTCGCATGCAATCTTTATTGCGGCTGCTGCAGTACGCTTGCCGTTACGCGTCTGGAGCATATACAGCTTGCCGTCTTCTATGGTGAATTCCATATCCTGCATGTCGCGGTAATGTTTTTCAAGAATTTCGCACACTTCGGTAAAACGAACGTATGCCTTTTCAAGCCCGGGGGTAGTAGCCATTTCCTGGATAGGTCTGGGGGTACGCACGCCTGCAACGACGTCTTCACCCTGTGCGTTTACAAGGAATTCACCCATAAGTCCCTTTTCGCCTGTGGCGGGGTTACGCGTGAAGGCAACGCCTGTGCCGGACGTGTCGCCCATATTGCCGAACGCCATCATCTGTACGTTTACTGCCGTGCCCCACGAATAAGGGATATCGTGGTCCATACGGTATACGTTGGCGCGGGGGTTGTCCCACGAACGGAATACAGCCTTTACAGCCTCGAAGAGCTGTTCCTTGGGATCGTCGGGGAAATCTTTGCCGAGCTGCTTTTTATATTCGTCTTTAAACTGGTGGGCAAGCGTTTTAAGGTCGTCTGCCGTAAGTTCTACGTCGTAGGTAATTCCCTTTTCTTCCTTCATTTTATCGATGAGCTTTTCGAAATACTTTTTGCCCACTTCCATTACGACGTCAGAGAACATCTGTATAAATCTGCGGTAGCAGTCCCATGCCCAGCGGGGGTTGCCCGACTTGTCGGCAATGGTGTTTACCACGTCTTCGTTAAGACCAAGGTTAAGTATGGTATCCATCATACCGGGCATAGAAGCCCTTGCGCCCGAACGGACTGAAACAAGCAGGGGGTTTACCTTGTCGCCGAATTTTTTGCCGCAGATTTTTTCCATTTTATCTACGTATTCAAGAATTTCAGCCTGGATATCGGGGTTAATTACCCTGCCATCTTCGTAATACTGGGTGCAAGCCTCGGTAGAAATGGTAAATCCCTGGGGAACGGGCAGACCTATATTTGTCATTTCTGCAAGGTTAGCGCCCTTGCCGCCTAAAAGGTTACGCATTCCTGCATTGCCTTCAGTGAACAGATAGCAATACTTTTTTGCCATTTGATACTTCCTCCATTACAAATTGTAAGATATTTTTTTATTGTTTTTTAACTATAACATTTTAGTATAAATATAAATTTTTAGCAAGCGTTTAAGGGGTTGTTTTGTAAATTTTTAATCGGCTTAAAAAAATGCAGGCAATTTTTTGGTTTACCTGCAAATATCAGCTGTTCAGTAGCCTTATGTATTCTGAAAGGGCATTCAGCCTTGAATCTGTTTTCTGCGCGAAATACTCCCTTAAAAGGCGGAGGGCACGCAAAACGCCGTCGGGCGACGCCTCACCCTTTTGCCCTAAGGCTTTTTTAAGGCAGGAATACGTGCCCGGGCTTACCCCAGCGCCTCCGCTGCAATTATAGCAGGTGAACATCCCCGAGCCGAAGTCAAATTTAAGCACGCTTCCGCCGTCAAGGGGCGAGCCGCACACGCCGCACGAACCCAACGAAAAACCGTAGCCTGACAGAGCCAGCGCACGGCTTAAAAAACTGACGAGAGCGAAACCTTCGTCGCCCGTACACATATCTGAGAGCGTTTTTAAAGATAACGTGAAAAGTTCAGGGGCGGCGTCTTCTTCGAACGTTAAAACGCTTACCGCCTCGCACAGAGAAGAAGCCGCGTAAAACTTGTTTATATCGCACCTTAAGTCGTAAAAACTCTCGCTTTCAGACGCGTTAATTACGGTATATCTGCCGCCCTTTGCCGAAAGTATGTATTCGGCAAAACAAAAAGGCTGGGCGGCGAATTTTAATTTTGCCCCCGCCTTTTTTACCCCCTTTATACCTGCCGAAATTTTTCCGTTTTCAGCAGAAAAAAGGGTAAGTATTTTGTCGTTTTCGCCGTAATCCACCGCCCGTATCATAAGGGCGTTTACCTTTAATTCCATACAATAGTTGCGGCATATTGCCGTGCCTTTTTATTTTTTACCGCGAAGCTCTTTATACAGCATATAGTAGCTTAGCCTGCCCGTTTTCTCGAACATCTTCCACGCGAGCTCGGCGGCGTCGCTGTCCCTTTCCTTCATATGCGCCTCCCTTAACAGGTTGTGCATACTCCGAAAAAATATTAATCTTTTTTAAGCTCGTAGCCGTAATCCTTTACCAGCCCGGGGCGGTCGCGCCAGTCCTCTTTTACCTTTACGTATGTGGTTAAATAGACTTTCGCGCCCAGAAATTTTTCCATATCCTGCCTGGCGAACGAAGATACCTCTTTGATAGCCCTGCCCTGTTTGCCGATAAGTATAGACTTGTGCGAAGCCTTTTCGCAGATTATATCAAGATTTATGTCGTAAACGCCGTTTTCTTTGCGCTCGAAGGTGTTTACTATTATGGCTATGCCGTGGGGGACTTCTTTATCGAATTTCAAAAGTATTTTTTCACGCATAATTTCAGAAATCATAAACTTTTCGCTTTTATCTGAAACTATATCTTCCTGTATGACCTTATCGCCTTCGGGCATTGCCGCTGCGAGAGCTTTTTCCAGAGCCGCCATATTAGTGCCCTTGCGTGCCGAAACGGGGTAAACGTCGCAGTCTATGCCTGCCTCGTACAGTTTTTTGGCGTCTTCAGCTATATTTTCCTTAGGCATGATATCTATTTTTGTATAAGCGATAAGCATCGGTATTTTGAGCGACGAGTACTTTTTCATAAGAGATATATCGCTTTCGGAAATGCCGCCGTGCCCGTCGTGGACAAACATAATAAGGTCTACGTCTTTTGCGGCACTCTCGGTTGTCTTCATCATAAGGTCGGTAAGGTACGTCTTGCTCTTATATATCCCCGGGGTATCCACAAACACGAGCTGGTACTCGCTCTTTGTAAGCGCCCCCAAAAGGGCGTCGCGCGTGGTCTGGGGCTTGGGGGAAACAATACTCACCTTTTCGCCCACAAGCACGTTGATAAGCGTGCTTTTACCCGCGTTAGCCTTGCCTATTACTGCTATAAAACCGCTCCTCATTTTTACCTCGTAATCCCCATTTTTCCAAGTATTCTTTCTTCCTTTTCCCGCATTTCCCTTTTATCTTCCTCTGCCTCGTGGTCGTAGCCCAAAAGATGGCAAAGCCCGTGCACGGCAAGGTAGTTAAGCTCCCTGTCGTAACTGTGCCCGTACTCCTGCGCCTGTTCTTCGGCACGCTTGGTGCATATGACAACAGAGCCTATAAAAAGGCGCTTGTCGTCGCCTATATCGTAGGGGAAATCCGCCTTTTTAATTTTAACTCCGCGGATACCGTCTAACGACGGGAAGGACAAGACGTCGGTAACAGAGTCTTTATTCCTGAATTCGGCATTGAGTTTTCGTATACCCTCCTCGTCGGTAAAAATAATTTCAGCCGAAAGGGATACGTCTGCCTCGAACTCGCCCCGGAAGGTTTTTTCCAAATGCGAAAAATCAAATTGGTCGCAATATATGCGCAAACTAACCATACTTTCTCCAAAAATTATTCAGCGGCTGCCAAGGTAAAAACATCGATGGAAGCCGCCTATTTTTAATGCCTTTTGCTTACCTTTAATTTGGGGTACGCTATACGCGAATGGTAAACGCCAGTAAGCTGTGACACGATTGTAAGTTTGATTGTGGTGAGCTCGCTCATTGTAATGCTGCAATGGTCGAACTGCTCCATATCCAGCCTTTCTTCTATAAGGTTTCGCACAAGCTCTTCTACCTTTTCGGGTGAACGGTCAGAGAGCGAACGCGCTGCCGCTTCTGCGGCGTCGGCAATCATTATTATAGCCGATATCTTTGTTTCGGGCGTAGGGCCTGCGTAAGAGTAATTGGCTATGTTAAGCTCGCCGTCAGACATTTTAAGCGCCTTTGCGTAGAAATATTTGATGGGCAAAGTACCGTGGTGCTGTATGGCGATATCCGCGAAATATTCGGGCAAGTGCGCCTTACGTATAAGCTGTGCGCCGTCGCGAGCGTGCGAACGGATTATATCTACCGAAAGTTCGGGGGTAAGTTCGTTGTGAAGGTTGTAGTCGGTCTGGTTTTCGGTGAACATTTCAGGGTTTTTAAGTTTGCCTACGTCGTGGTAATACGCCGCCGCGCGGGCAAGCTCGCTGTCTTCGCCTATAGCCTGTGCGCAGGATTCTGAAATCTGTGCCACTACCATCGAATGGTGATAAGTACCGGGGGCTACGCGCTTCATCCTCTTTATCAGTTTCGCCTGGTCGGAAGTAAGTTCGCGCAGGCGGAAAACGGTAAGTTCAGAGAATATCAGCTCGAATATCGGCAGGAAGAACATATACAGAAGCACCGAGAAGAAAGAGCCTAAAGCGCCGTAAAGAAGGTAAATGGAAGCCGCGCCGATGTCGTCTGCCGTAAACACTTCCAGAAGTGCCAAAATAAGCTCTATGGGGATAAGCAGTATAAACGCCACTAACACCGAGCCTATACGCGTTTTTATGCGGGGCATAACGAATATTGCAACCATGCCCGCGCAAAATGTAAGTATTAAAAAGTTGTAACTTTCGGTAGAGTTAAGCGCCGTTATCTCGGTAAAATTATCGAGGATAAACATCTGCATGGCGTAGATTATATTTACAAATATAGCCTCGCGCCTGCCGAGGAGCGTTACGCACATAAGCGCGAGGAACGCCACGGGGCGAGCCGCCGAGCCCACGAATTTACCTATTACAAAGGTGAGCACGAGCGATAATAAAAGTATAAGAAATACCTCTATAATCTTGCTTGCCTGCAAAATGTACTTCTTGTTTTCGAAGTAAAAGTAGAAATACATTATACCCGAAAGGATGCAGTAAGAAACGCATACCAAAACAATTTCGGTAAGGTTACCCTGTAAATAGGCGTTAGTGTCTCCGCCATAGTTTATTAACGTCATAAGCAGGATAGCCGCAAACAGTACCGCCGTGCTTAACACGTACGTCACCGCTCCCGCGGCGTACGATCCCCTGCTTACTTTATATCCCTTGCCAGCTTTATTCTTTTTCACCGTTTATGCTTTGACTCCTTTTGCTGTCTTGTTCGTATGCGCGCACGATCTTCATTACTAAAGGATGGCGCACGACATCTTTATCCGTAAGGTTGCATATGGCTATGCCTTCTATGCCTTTAAGAACGCGGGTTGCATGCACAAGTCCGCTCTTCTTGCCCTCGGGTAAGTCTATCTGCGTTACGTCGCCCGTAATTACCATACGGCTGCCGTCGCCCATACGGGTTAAGAACATTTTCATCTGTTCGCGCGTGGCGTTCTGCGCCTCGTCTAAAATGATAAAGGCGTTAGAAAGCGTTCTGCCGCGCATATATGCAAGCGGCGCTATCTCTATAGAACCGCGTTCCATCATCTTTGTATAAGTTTCCAGCCCGAGCATCTCCTGCAAAGCGTCGTACAAAGGGCGAAGATAGGGGTCTACCTTGGTTTGCAGATCGCCGGGAAGAAAGCCGAGTTTTTCGCCTGCCTCTACCGCGGGGCGGGTAAGAATAATCTTTTCTACCTGCTTGGACTTCAAGGCTTTTACCGCAAGGCAGACGGCAAGATAGGTTTTACCAGTGCCCGCAGGCCCTACGCCGAAGACAACGGTATCTTTTTTGATGCTGTCGACGTACTTCTTTTGCCCCACAGTTTTGCATTTTATCGGCTTGCCGCGGTATGTTACCGCCACCGTACTGCCCGAAAGTTTTAAAATATCTTTCGCCCTGCCCTCTTTGGCAAGTTCTATGCAATAGAGTATGCGGCTTTTATCCACGGCTTCGTCTTCACCGAGAAGTACCACAAGGCTTTCTATTACGTCAGCGGCGGCATTCACGCTTTCTTCATTGCCGCATATCGCAATATTTACCCCCTCTACAGTCAGGGTTACGCCCAGCTCGTGGGTTATTAAATTTGCATTCTCGTCAAAGTTGCCGAGAACCCTTTGCAGCCTGTCCACAGTCTGTGTGCAGACCAGTCTTTTGATTTCTGCCATAGTTTTAACCGAAGTTTATACTTATTGTGTGCAGATAGGTAAAATCCACAGTGTAGATTACCCCGTCCGCCACAGTTTTTACCGTAATTCCGCGGGAAAGCACCCTTTCGTCTTCGGCATAGAGAAGAGTCGCCGCGTACGCCGCCTGCCTGTTTTGCTCGCTTTCGCAGTCATAGAACATACTTACGCTTGCAGAAGAAGTAATTTTGGCATAGCCAACGGCAAGGCAGGGTATTTTATCGTCACCGCTTAAATAGTAAGCGCCTATAAGCATATCGCCCTTTGCCACATTATCACCTGCCGAAACAAGGGGTGTGCCGCATACGGCTGTAATTTTGTTTACCGTGCCGCTTACGTCGGAATACATATCAGAGTAGTCTGCCTTTGCACCGCTTTCTTCCTGCACCTGCACGTCTATGTACAGCACGCTGCCGCTTTTATGCAGCGAACAAAACGTTACAGATGGCAGAGCCATAACCTGCGAACAAATAGCAGGCTCGTCTGTACCATTATAAAAGCTGAAGGCGTTTACCCCGTAAGAACAGGCGATCGCGAGCACCTCGTTTTTTAGATAGCTGCCGCTGCCCGTTACGTTTATTTTTAAAACAAGGCAATTAGCCAATACGGCGCAGGCGGCAAAAACAGCTGCACCCGCTACAATGCAAGGCCTTGCGGAAAGAAAGAACAATAGCTTCTTTTTTACGCTTTTTTGCTTTACTGTTACATTATAACACGGGTGTACGAAAATTGCAAAAACTTTTTTAATATAATTATCGGGGACTTCAAATGTAAAATACGCGCCGTTCTTTTTACAATTATATACGGGGATATCCGCCCGCTTTAGTTTATTGAGCGCCTGCACAGGCGAGGCCGTAACGCATATTTTACTAAGATTTTTCAATTTGCACCCCGTATATGTCGCCTTTAATTAAAATATCGCCCTGGAAATATTCGGCGACGGTAAGGTTTTCCCCAGTGACGGAAATAAGTTTTTTGTTGCAAACCACGGTGATTTTTTGGGAAGAAAGCAGTGCCACGCCCTTTACGCATTTAAAATAGGCACATTCGCCCATGCAAAGGGTAATGGCGTTAGCGGTATCCGCCCCCATTTCTTTTATTAACTGCAAGATGAGATTCATATAATAGAATATGCTTTTAAAGCGGTAAATATTAGTTAACCAGCGGGTAAGGCATTTATTTGATTGCCGAGGCACAAAAAGACAATACCGCCTTACTTGACATTAAACGATAATTAAAGTAAAATAAACTCAAGAAAAATTAAGGAAATTAATATGGGAAACATCGATTTTACTAATCTCATAATATCGGCGCACGAAGACGGGGCGTCGGATATTCACTTAAAGGCAGGCTGCCCGCCTAAAATAAGAAAAAGCGGGGAAATAGTTACATTAAACGACACTCCGCTTACAAGCGAAGATATTATTGGTTTTATAAAGGAAAATACTCAGGTAGACGTTGAAAATCTTGTAAACGACAACCACGCAGCAGACTTTTCCATGTCGGTTGACGGCTTGCGGCTGCGAGGAAACGCCTACCGCGATAACAACGGGATTAACGTTTCCCTGCGGATACTTACGCTTATTAACGCCAGTTTTACCGAGTTGGGCATTCCTGAAATACTGAAGAAAATCAGCACGCGCAGGAGCGGCCTTATACTGATAACAGGACCTACTGGCAGCGGCAAGACAACTACGCTTACATATCTGCTGCAATACATAAACCAGACCCAGAAAAAGCACATCATCATGATAGAAGACCCTATCGAGTTTATACACGAAAACAGCAACAGCATCTTCTCCCAACGGGAAATTGGCAGGGATACCGTTTCATTCGGCGATGCCATAACCGAGGCGATGCGCGAAGATCCCGATATTATAGTTGTAGGCGAAATGCGTGATCGCACAAGCATAGAAGCTGCCCTTCGCGCGGCAGAAACCGGCCACCTTGTGCTTTCAACGCTGCATACTAAAGGGGCAACCAACTCTATAACACGCGTCGTAGATGTATTCCCGACAGAACAGCAAAACCAGATAAGAACGCAGCTTAGCATGTCTCTGCTTGCGGTGGTTTCCCAGCAGCTTTGCCCAGGGACGGAAAAGGGCAAGCGCCATCTGGCAACCGAAGTAATGGTTACCAACATTCCTATACGGGCACTTATTAAACAAGATAAACTCAGTCTGATTGTAAGCACCATACAGACTTCGAGGAACGAGGGAATGTATACCATGCGCCAATCGCTCTCTTCCCTCTTGGAAAAAGGAAAAATCACAAAAGAAACTTACGAAGACTACCAGATTTGATTTTAAAGCCATACGGCAAACCGCCGTATGGCTTTTATACTTCCTCTCCTATTATAAATTAAAATTATTAAACAACAAAAATCAAAAAGAACTACTTTTATCTGACCTGACGCAAAGATATTTATTTTTTGTGGCAATCCCGCCACGGATGTGCCTTTCTGACAGATTTTTGTCAAGCACTGCCCTCACGCCTTCCCAAAGATTTTCATCAATATCCTTAAGCCGCTCTGAAACGTCTTTATGTACAGTAGATTTACTTACGTCAAAATGGGCGGCACAGGCACGGACGGTTGCACCCGTCTGCAAAATGTATTCCGCTTCCATTTTTACCCTTTCGGGTATATATTCCCACACTAATTTACACCCCCATTAAGGCAGTGTTAAATTATATGTTGAGTTATGTCGTTTTATGTTTTATATAGTGTTTTAACTTTTATTGAGATTAATCTGTGCCCTTCGATAATTTGTTACTCCACTTCTTCGTAGTAGTACGAATAGTCTATGCCTTTCATAAATATTTCTCTATCCGCAATACGGTCTGTAAGGGCATTTTTTATAAGCTCAAAAATCTCCCTGCTGTCGGTGGGGCTATGTTTCATCGCATCCAAATATGAGCGTTTGTCTATCTTGCTCCAGTCAACGCATATCTTTAAATTTTTCTTTAAAATAAGGTCAAGCCATATGCGGGTGCTTCTGCCGTTACCCTCCATAAACGGATGGGCGACGTTCATTTCAACGTACTTTGCCACAATTTTTTCGAGAGAGTCTTCGGGCATTTGCTCTATGGCTCTTAATGTATCATCAAGATAAATTGCGGGAGCAAACATAAATCCGCCCTTTGAAATGTTGAGTTTGCGAATCTGCCCTGCAAAATCGTATAAACCGCCGAACAAGTATGAGTGAATCTGCTGCAAGCCTTTGACTGTGCCTACTTCAATTTCGTCTATAAACGAGCTTTCAAAAAGCGCATACGCCTTTTGCTTACTTTTACCGTCTATAGTGTCGCCTGAACGAGTAAACCACTGAATAAACTTCGCGCCGCCATTGCCAGGGAACACGGTTGCAAGTTCTATCACACCTTCCATATCCAAGGTGTCGGTCATGTATTTTTTGCCGTCGGCAGCTGTCAGCTTGAGTTGGGTAGTGTTACTAACCAACTGATTATTCTCTTTCTTTAACTTGTTTTTCAGATACTTCCAATAGTTGCGGCATTTAGTGTAATCGTCTTCGCCGCGGATAGCGCCGATAATATCAAAAATGCTAAACCGCCATTTAGAATTTACCTCATCCCAAACAGCCCTTACTTCTCTGTTATTATAAAATCTTATAGATATTTTGTTTGACATTATACTACCAACCACATTTTTGATTTTTTTAAATTGAACTACATTCCGTGCACTGTATATTTATTTTGATAAAATAGCCAAGTAATTAAAAAGTAAACTCAATCTTTTAATTTCCTCATTATAAATTTCTTCTTGATTCTCAAAATTACTAACGCCTAAAGTATTAACTATATGCTGTTTAGTCTTGGATATCTTGTCCTCTGGAAGTAAATGACTAAAATAAATTCTTAAATCATGTAATATATAAAGTGGTGATATTATTGATGCAACATCGACATTCGATATAGAGTTACTAAGTTTAAACAAAATTGCTTCGATTAGCTTTATTGTTTGCCAATTTGAATATTTAGAATCTCTTTCTGCTTCATAATAAAGTTTTTCATATAATAATCGCAGTTGAATAACATTAAATCCCTCCACAAGAATTTTGTCATATGCATTTATCACTTCCGAGACATTTTGCTCTGTAAATACAATAGGTCGCTTAACTTTCTTTTCCTGGTCAATGCATTCATTTTCTAAATGTAATAAATCTATTTGATACTTATTTTTTATATTTTTCGTAAAGATTTTTTTATTAAGAAGAATCATCTGTTCTGTGATTGGCTTACTATAAATGCAATTCATCTGGGCTTGATAGAATTCTGAATCTATTAGAGTATGGTCAGAATCGACATTAAAAGCCTTAAGAATAGTTTTTGTTCGTTCATCCATATCAGCAATATCTCCAAGCCACAATACTAATTTTCCATTGCTATTGAAGCCAAAAGGACTCTCCCATTCATATAAATTTTTTTCAATTGGACTAATTTTAGCAATATTACCGTATGATTCAGAGAATAAATCAACTTCATATTGTGGAACATCCAAAAAATAAACTAATGCTTCTTTATCGAAATATACTGGCGTAAGAAAACCTTTCTCACTGTGTTCAGAATCATAACATAACCCAGGAATATTATAGTAATCCCTATAGTCATACTTATAATCCTGTTCAAGACAATATTTAAACTTTTCTCTGTATTCAGAATGATTAAATTTACCCAATGTATGATTGTTTTCTTTAACACAATTATATGCCCCATCAATCATACGCTTAGTATGTTCTGGCAAAAATTCCTCTTCGCATTGTTTGCAACGTAAAACAAATGTAGATAATAACTGTAATTCTACCTCCTCAATAAAGCAAATTACATCTTCCTCGACAACTTCACATAAACCATGACACTTGCTACACACATCTAAATGATAATTTCTAGACTCTACAACAAAATCTTCGTATTTCTCAAAAATAAATTTTTTCACCTAAACAACATCCTATATTTCATTGCATATTCTACTTGATGTCATATAAATCTGCGAATTCTGCTACAATTTCAGATATTCTTTCTATATAGTCATCCTTGGTTGTTGCTCCTTCAGTAAACTTTTCATATAACAATTCGATACCCCCACGAGCATATGAATTAAAAATATCCATACCCTTTTTAAGTACGTCTTGATTAGTATCATTTCTAAAAGCAAAGTCTACTTTTTCATCATTGGTCATATCACTATCATGAAGTAAGATTATTAGCCTATATAGAAACTTTAATCTACTTTGTTCACCTATCACTTGAGACGCTAAAAGGTTAGCAGTATCGCCATTAGGGCTATTATCAACGTCAGCTTTGCGATTATTAAGAATACCCATAATTGCTCCAGCGATATAAACATCTATATAC
>JAJQII010000008.1 GCA_021199295.1 Clostridia bacterium | reverse complement strand
TATAAAACAGACTAAGAAAGTATATATAACAGATACAATACTGCGCGACGCCCACCAGTCGCTTGCCGCGACAAGAATGAGGTGGGACGAGATGCAGCCCGTATTATCCCAGCTTGACGATATAGGTTATTATTCGCTTGAAGCATGGGGCGGCGCTACGTTTGACACGTGCCTGCGTTACCTTAACGAAGACCCTTGGGACAGACTTAGAAATTTAAAGAAATATCTTAAAAAGACGCCTATCCAGATGCTTTTACGTGGTCAAAACCTTTTAGGTTACAGGCACTACGCCGACGACGTGGTAGAAAAGTTTGTGGATAAAGCCATAGAAAACGGCATTGGCGTTATAAGGGTGTTCGATGCGCTCAACGATCCCAGAAACCTTGAAACTTCTATGAAGGCAATAAAGAAGTACGGGCAGGGCAAGTGTGTGTGCGAAGCAGCTATATCTTATACCACAAGCCCCGTGCATACCACCGAATATTTTGTAAAACTTGCAAAACAGTTCGAGGATATGGGCGCGGACAACATATGTATAAAGGATATGGCAAACTTGCTGCTTCCCTTTACGGCATACGACGTCGTAAGCCAGATAAAGGCAGAGTTAAGGCCTGAAACTAAGGTGCATATCCATACCCACAATACAACGGGTACTGGCGATATGATAAACCTTATGGCGGTAAAGGCTGGCGCTGATATTATAGACTGTGCATTGTCGCCCCTCGGCAACGGCACGTCTAACCCGGCTACAGAACCTATGGTTGCCACGCTCAAAGGCACAGAATACGACACTGGCATAGATATAAATAAACTTTTGCCTATAATCAAACACTTTAACGGCGTTGCGGCAAGACTGGAAAAAGACGGTTTCTTAAATGCCCGCGTAAGAAAGATAGATATAAACACGCTTTTGTACCAGGTTCCCGGGGGGATGTTATCTAACCTTATAAGCCAGCTTAAATCTGCAGGTAAGGAAGACAAACTTATGGAATGTCTTGCCGAAGTCCCCGTTGTTAGAAAAGACTGTGGCTATCCTCCGCTTGTAACGCCTACAAGCCAGATAGTAGGTACTCAGGCTGTATGGAACGTGCTTATGGGCAGGTACAAGACGATTACGGCGCAGTATAAAGATTTAATTCTTGGCAAATACGGCGCTGTAGCTGGCGAAATTAACCCCGATATTACGGCTATGTGTACCAAAAACGGCGAACAGGTTATAACTTGCCGCCCTGCAGACCTTTTGTCTGACGAAATGGATAAACTTACGCAAGAGGTTAAACAGGCAGGTTATTACACAAAAGAAGAAGATGTCTTAAGTTATGCATTGTTCCCTGAAGTATCTACAAATTACTTCAAGTGGCGTGCGGCACGCGACAATGGCGTGGATAAAGATATGGCGGCAAACCCCGATAAAGTTTACCCCGTTTAATAAAAAATATTCTGTATGCGGGCGGGAATTTCCCGTCCGCTTTTAAGGTTTTATGAAAGTTGCTGTAATAGGCGCGGGCGCGTCGGGGCTGATGGCTGCATGGGCTGCCGCAAAAGGTGGCAGCGAAGTCACAGTCTTCGAGCGCAACGAAAAGAGCGGAAAAAAATTTATATAACGGGAAAGGGAAGGTGCAATCTTACAAACGACTGTACCCCGCAGGAATTTTTAGCTAACGTTGTTAATAACGCCCGCTTTCTTACAGGAGCTATATATTCTTTTGCACCCGAAGATACGATTTCTTTTTTCGAGCAGGGCGGCCTAAAACTTAAAAAGGAAAGGGGATCAAGGATGTTTCCCGCAAGCGACAAAGCCAGCGACGTTACCGCGACGCTCGAAAGATATTGCAAAAACCAAGGCGTAACCTTTAAATTTAACGAAAAAGTAGTTAATTTGAATATTTTACAGGGTACTATGTCAGGCATAACTACTGAAAAAGGCAAGTATTTATTCGATAAAGTCATTGTCTGCACGGGCGGCGTAAGTTATCCGTCTACAGGTTCTACAGGCGACGGGTACTCTTTTGCAAAATCGGTCGGGCATAAAATAATTACTCCCGTGCCAGCCCTTTGCGGTATAAATTTAAAGGGTGATTATTTTAAAAAGATGCAGGGGCTGTCGCTTAAGAATGTGCGGCTCAACGTTTATAACGGCGAAAAACTTGTAACTTCACTATTCGGCGAAATGCAGTTTACCCATTTCGGTGTTTCTGGTCCGCTTGTTCTTACGGCTTCCAGCCTTATTAACAGATTTGATTTAAAGGGCGTGAAACTTGTTTTGGACTTAAAGCCTGCCCTTACCGTAGAACAGTTGGATGCAAGAATATTGAGGGATTTTGCCGAATATAATAATAAGTCTGTCTGTAATTGTCTTAAAGCGTTGCTGCCTAATGCTATTATAGGTGAGGTTCTATCAAGATGCGGTATTGCCGAAGATAAAAAGGTAAACAGTATTACCAAGACAGAAAGACATACTTTATTGACAAATATAAAAAATTTTGTTATGCTTGTAGCGTCGCTCCGAGGTTTCGAAGAAGCGATAGTAACAAGCGGCGGCATAGACGTTAAAGAGATTAACCCGAAGACGATGGAAAGTAAGCTGGTTAAAGGGCTTTATTTTTGCGGGGAAACTTTAGACGTAGACGCATTTACAGGCGGTTTTAATTTGCAGATAGCTTTTGCGACAGGCTACGCCGCAGGCAGATCGGTTACAAACTGAAATAAGAGGAAATTATTATGATAGCAATACGCGGTGCAATAACGGTGGACAGCGATACCCCCGAAGAGATCAAAGGGGCTGTAAAAGATCTTTTATGTTCAATCAAAGAGAAAAACAATTTATCGCAGGATGATGTCGTTTGCATTATGCTGTCGAGTACGCAGGATATCCATTCTTTTTATCCCGCCAAAGCGGCAAGGGAGGCAGGCTTTGACGGCTGCGCATTGTTTTCTTCGGCAGAACCCGATATAGAAGGTTCGCTGCCGCTTTGTATACGCGTTATGTTACTTTGTGACGGCAAATTTAAACCTTGCCACGTGTATCTGCGCGGGGCAGCCCTTTTAAGAAAGGATTTAACTTCAAGGCTGGTAGTCGCTTTAGACGGGCCTGCGGGCAGCGGTAAGTCTACAGCGGCGAAGGCGCTTGCAAAACATTTTAATATATTATATCTCGACACAGGGGCAATGTACAGGGCTTGCGCTTTAAAATGCCTCGGCTGTGGCACTCCGTTAGATGATGGAAACGCCGTAAAAAAAGTAATAGACAGCATAGATTTAAAGATAGAATACGACTGCGGGCGTCAGGTTACCATTCTTGACGGGAAAGATGTTTCTGAAGAAATACGAAAGCCTGAAGTATCTTCGCTCGCCTCGCGAGTGTCCGCATTCCCTTGCGTAAGGGAAAAGATGGTGGAGATGCAGAGAAAAATTGCGTCTTCTATGTCATGCGTTGTAGACGGAAGGGATATCGGTACAAACGTTTTGCCCGATTGTGAACACAAATTTTATATAACGGCGTCTACCTCGGTGCGTGCAAACCGAAGATTTCTCGAAGAAAAGGCAAAAGGTTACGAAACTTCGCTCGAAAGTGTGGAAGCAGATATTATTGCCCGCGATAAACGCGATACCGAACGGGAGGTAGCCCCTTTAAGAAAGGCAAAAGACGCAGTGCTTGTTGATACGTCTGATATGACGGAAAAGCAGGTTTTAGAATACCTTGTAAATAAAATACAGGAAAAGATTTAGTATGGCAGAAAATAAAGTAAAAAAGAAAAGAAAGGATATGAAACCTATAGAAAAGTGGTTTCGCTTCTTAAATAAAGCAGAAAAAGTTGTAAGGCTGGTTTTGCCTCACAAAGTATATTATGCTATGCCGCGGGAAGAATACGGCGACGGCGCATACATTCTTGTAGGCAACCACTACAGCGTATGGGACGTAAAGTTTCCCATACTCTTTTTCCCCAACCGCCCCGTACATTTTATGGCTAAGCAGGAACTTTGGGAAGGCAGTAAGTTTATGCACTGGTTTGTAGTAAAAAGCGAGTGTATACCCGTGTCGAGGGACGGCAGCGGAACGGACGTAAAAGCCATTATGCAGGCAATGCGTTACGTGAAAAACGGCGAACTTATAAATATATTCCCTGAAGGCAGGCGCAATACCGAAAATGTTGATATGTTGCCCTTTAAAGGCGGTTCTGCGGCGATTTCCATAAAAACCAAGACGCCCATTTTGCCTTTTGTTCAGGTCCGCAAGTTAAGGCCGTTCCATAAATCAGAGGTTATATGCGGCAAGCCTATGGAATTTACCGAGTATTACGGCAAAAAACTTACCGAAGAAGATATACAGATTTGTGAAGACAGGCTGCGCAATGAAATGATTAAAATGAGGGCGGATTTCTTGGCTGAAAAAGAGGCTAAAAAGAAGAAAAAGAAAAAATAATGGAAATAATTGTAGCAAAGAACAGCGGCTTTTGTATGGGCGTAAGGCGTGCCGTGGATACTGCGCTTTCGGCAGATTGCAGCAATACTTACGTGCTGGGGGAAATTATCCATAACAAGGACGTTATAGAAAGTATCTCTGCCCGCGGCATACGCACTGTGGAAAAACTTGAAGAAGTGCCCGACGGCGCATGCGTTATTTTCCGTTCGCACGGCGTTCCCGAGAGCTATTACGGTGAATGTGAAAAACGCGGGATAAAAGTTATTGACTGCACGTGTGAATTTGTACACCGCACCCAAAAGATTGTACGGAGAGAATATCTTGGCGGAAAAACGATAGTTATTGTAGGCGAACCCACGCACCCTGAGGTGACAGGGCTTATGGGCTGGTGCGATAATAAAGCGTACGTAGTTAATTCGGAAGACGCGGACTTTTCGTTTTTAGAGGGGAAAGACGTCTGTATAGTCGCCCAAACCACGTTTTCAGTAGAAAAATTTGAAAAAATAATAGAAAATATAAAAAAACAACGTGAAAAAACAGTTGCCGTTTTTAAAACTATTTGCTATACTACTATAGGACGTCAATTGGAAGCAGAAACCATTGCAAAGCGATGCGACGCAGTATTAGTGATAGGCGGATTGAACAGCAGCAACACAAACAAACTGTACGAAATCGCTTCGCGCCATTGCGGCAATGTCTTCAGGCTTGCCAATGCCGACGATCTAAATTATACAATGTTAAAAAATTTTGCAAGTGTAGGTATAGTATCGGGTGCATCCACCCCCGATGCCCAAACCCGGGAGGTTCTTTTAAAGATGGAAGAAGTTAGCACAGAAGTTAAGGCAACCGTGTCGGAAGAAGAGGAAAAAGCAGTTACCGAATCGGCACAGCCCGAAGCAGAAGTTAAGGCTGAAGCGGCAGCAGAAGCTGCATCAAGCGAAACAGTTCAGGCTGAAGCACAAAAAGAAGTAAAAGCGGCAAATCCTATGGACGATGTTGTTGCCAAAATCGACAGCGAATCAAAATTTAAGAAGGGGCAGACAGTTTCTGCTACCATTTCCGAAGCTACCGAAAGCGGTCTTAAAATATTGCTGCCGTTCTCTAAGTCAGAGATCCTGTTAAGCAAGGACGAACTTGACTGCGAGGAATACAGCCAGGAAGAATACGCAAAGAAGGTAGGCGATTCCATCGAACTGCTCGTTGTGGAACTTAAACCCGCGTTAAAGCTCTCCCAGAAAATGATTAAGCTTCTTAAAGAAGAGGATGCTCTTACCGCAGAAATAGAAAGCGGAAAAGAATTTTCGGTTATCTGCACAGGTTTCAATAAAGGCGGTCTTGTAGGCAAAATGGGAACATACCAGGTTTTCGTTCCCGCTAAAGAAATCAGAATGGGTTTTGTAAAAGACCTTTCCAAATACGAAGGCAAAACTCTCCGTTTAAGGGCGCTTGAGATTAAAAAGGATAAAAAGAAGGAAATTATAGCTTCCCAGCGCGTAATCTTAGAAGAAGAAAAGGCTGCACGCGAAGCTGCTAAACTTGCAAGGGAAGAAGAATTCTTCAATGCAATCAGCGTAAACGACGTTGTTTTAGGCAAAGTTGAAAGGGTAACTTCTTTCGGCGCGTTTGTTTCTGTAAACGGTTTCGATTGCCTTGCACACATTTCCGACCTTTCCTGGACGGGTATAGACAAGGTTACCGATGTTCTTGAAATCGGCAAATCTTACGAATTCCTTATCCTTAAGATAGACAGGGAAAACAAGAAAGTTTCTATAGGTTACAAACAGTTACAGCCTCAGCCTTGGGATCTTGCGGCAGAAAAATATGCCGTAGGCGAAGTTATTCACGGCAAAGTTGTAAGGATTGTTCCTTTCGGCGCGTTCGTAGAAGTAGAAAAAGGCATCGACGGTCTTGTTCATGTTTCTCAGATCAGCAACGAAAGAATAGAAACTCCTGCAACCGTTCTTAACGTAGGCGACGAAGTTGACGCAAAGATTATGGCGCTTGACCCCGTTGCAAAGAAGATGAACCTTTCCATCAAGGCGCTTCTTCCTGAAAGTGAACGCAAGTCATCCAGGCGCAATAAAGAAGAAGGCGAAGAAAGGCCCGCAAGGAAGCCCCGCCAGTCCAGAAAGGACGATGATGAATTGGGCAACTGGAACGGCGGCGCATCAGTTTCTACCTCGCTTGCAGATATCCTTGCCGATGCAGAAAAAAGGAAGTAATTCAATATAACACGATATATAAAGCGTACTTTTAACAAGGTACGCTTTTTTACTGCAAAAAAATAAAAAATTATGTGAATTATGTGTTTTATGCAGTTTAAACGGGGCTGAGCAAGGTTATAAGATAAATGTTAATTTACGGAGGTTCTTTTTATGAAACGTGAAGGCAATATTCAGATATCCAGCGAAAATATGATGCCCATTATAAAAAAGTGGCTCTATTCGGATAAAGATATATTTTTAAGAGAAATTGTCGCGAACGGCATAGACGCTATTACTAAATTTAAAAAACTTGTCGATATGGGCGAGGCGCAGGCAGACGATGGCGAATACTGTGTTAAAATTTCTGTCGATAAAAAGGCAAAGACGCTTACCGTCGAAGATAACGGCATAGGCATGACCGAAGAAGAAGTGGAAAAGTATATTACCCAGATAGCTTTTTCAGGTGCTTCAGACTTCTTGGAGAAGTACGAAAAAGCAGGCGGCGACGGTATCATAGGTCATTTCGGCCTTGGTTTCTATTCTGCTTATATGGTTTCGGAAGACGTTGAAATCTTTACTAAATCGTATAAAGACGCCCCTGCGGTACATTGGCAGTCAGACGGTAATTCTACCTACAGCATAGAAGAATGTGACAAAGAGAGCCGCGGCACACAGATTGTAATGCACATCGCTTCTTCAGAAAAAGAATTCCTTGAAGAAAGCACCATACGCGGGCTCATTAAAAAGTATTGTTCGTTTATGCCTTTCAACATTTATCTTTCGTACAAAGGCGACGGCAACGACAAGCCCCTTAACGATACGCAGCCTTTATATGCAAAAAAGCCCAAGGATTGCACCGACGAGGAATATAAAAAGTTCTATACAGATACTTTTATGGATTATAACGAGCCTTTGTTCTGGATTCACCTTAACATGGACTATCCGTTCCACTTAAAAGGCATTTTATATTTTCCCAAGACAAGGAACAAACTCGAACTTGAGCGCGGCAAGGTAAAACTTTATTGCAACCAGGTATTTATTGCCGACAATATAAAGGAAGTTATTCCCGAATTTTTAATGCTATTAAACGGCGTTATCGATTGCCCTGATATTCCGCTTAACGTTTCAAGAAGTTTCTTGCAGAATGACAGGCAGGTGCAAAAAATTTCCAAACATATTACTAAAAAGGTCGCCGATAAACTTACGTCTTTATTCAAGAACGACCGTGAAAAGTACGAAACTTGCTGGGAAGATATCGCAAACTTTATTAAATTCGGCTGCATAAAGGATGAGGATTTCTACGAAAAGGTAAAGGATATAATTATCTTTAAAAACCTGGAAGGCAAATACCAGAGTTTTAAAGAATTTAAAGGGGAAACGGACGAGGTAAAACCTGAAGGCGAAACAGAAACCAAGCCCGAAGAACCCGAAAAGACGGAAGAAGATAAAAAAGCAGAAGAACATAAAGAGCCCGATACAATTTATTACGTGAACGATGAGTTGCAGCAGGCGCAATACATTAAAATGTTTAAGTCTGCAGGGCTTGACGCAATAATTTGCGATAACTCGTATATAGACCCTCATTTTATCACATTCCTTGAGTATAAAGCTCCCGATAAACTTAAGTTTGCACGGATTGATACTTCGGTAGACGGGGCGCTGAAGGAAGAAGACAATGCCGAAGACAGCGTTATAATAGATATATTTAAAAACGCTTTGAATGACGACAAGATTACAATAAAGACAGAACGCTTTAAAAACGAAAGCGTTCCCGCGATAATCAACGTTGACGAAATGACACGCCGTTACGGCGAAATGGGGCAGCTTTACGGCATGAGCGACGAACTTACGGCTAAAACGCTTGTTGTAAACCTTTCAAACTCAATCGTGTCGGGGCTTAAGACTCTGGACGACGAAAAACAGAAATTTACGGCAAAACAAATTTATCTTCTCGCGCTATTAGGTTTCCAGAAACTTGGCACAGAAGACCAGGATTTACTTATACAGAACACGCTTACATTGCTTGAGAATTATATCAAGTAAATTTACTCCTCCATAAAAAAGAGCGTTTACACATATTTTTGTGTGTAAGCGTTCTTTTTTTTGCCTTTTATTAATATTTTAGAGTATGAACCTTGGGTTTTTACCAGAAGATATTCTTTCCGCGATAAAAAATGTAAATATAAATTACCTTTCTGAAATACGGTTAAGGCAGGGACAACCTGTAATTATAGAGTACGGCGGCGAATATAAATATATATGCGGCGGCGGTGTTACCGATAAAAGGAATGCTGCAATAGTCTGTTCTGATACGGCGGCAACTTTGTTCAGTGCGATGGGCGGCTGTGTGTATAACTATGCCGAACAGCTTAAAGACGGTTTTATAACTGTTGAAGGCGGTGTCCGCATAGGCGTTGCAGGGGAGTATGTCACTGAAAACGGGGCTATAAAGACAATAAAAAACGCACATTCCCTTAATATCCGTATCCCGCATGACGTGAAAGGCTGTTCGGAATTTGTTTATGACCGTTTATTCGGTACAAAATTATGCAGCGTTCTTTTATATTCCGTACCCGGGTACGGTAAAACTACGATGCTGCGGGATATTGTCCGCAAAATAAGCAGCAGCTATAAAGTAAACATTCTTGTGCTTGACGTCCGCAACGAAATCAGCGGCGGGGCAAACGGTTATAATCTCGGTGAAAACGTGGACGTGGTGTTAAGCTGTGATAAACTTATTTCGGTAAAGAGTGCGATACGCGCGATGAAACCGCAGATTATTGTTACCGACGAATTATACGGCGAAAACGATATGGAAGCAATGCGTTTCGCGGCAGATTGCGGGATTTACACAATAGCCTCGTCACACATTTGTAACAAATCGTTACTTAAGAAAATGCCTTTTTTGTACTATGTGCACCTTACGGGCATTAACTGCTTACCAGAAATTTATGATAAAGATTTTAATATTATTTGCGATAGTGGCGCTTACGACCTTTGCAGGAGTGTTGCTGTCGGCGGAAAAGAAGAAAAGAATGTCGGTATACAGCGAACTTTACGAATTTAACGAGCTGCTTTTATTAAATCTTAAATTCGGGCGGGAAGATATAAAAAAAATTTCACAGGGATTTACATATATAGGCGATATTATAGACGGTAAAAATGTGCTTAAGGGTAGCGACGGCGAATTTTTGTTGAATTATATAAAAAATCTTGGACAAACAGACGCGCTGTCGCAGATAGATTATCTTACTGAAAGAAAGGTCTACATAAAAAAATACAAGGACGAAAGTTTCGCCGATTATAAAAAATACAGTTCGCTATACGTAAAAATATTTTTTATGCTCGGCGTGCTGGTGGCGGTTTTGCTTGCATAAATGGATATCAGCATAATATTTAAAATCGCCGCAGTAGGCGTGATAATTACAATTATATGTCAGGTGCTTAAAAAATCTGACCGCGACGATATTGCCACAATTGTAAGCCTTGTTGGTCTTATAATTGTGCTTATGACGGTTATTAGCCTTATTGCAGACCTGTTTGAGCAGGTCAAATTGCTTTTTGATATGTTCTGATGATAATTTTAAAGATTTGCGCAGTAGCGGCGATAACGGCAGTCTGCGCTTTGATTTTAAAATCAAATAAGTCTGACCTTGTTCCTTTATGCCTTGCGGCTGGCGGGATAATAATGGTTTTAAGCGTTTTTGATTACCTTTCAGAAAGTATCAGGCTTATCAAAACTTTTACCGAACAGACGGGTATAAACAGTTCGGTAGTAAAGATGATTTTTAAAATTATCGGGATAGGGTATGTGGTGGAGCTTACGGCTTCTTCGGTAAAAGATTTGGGCTTTGACAGCATTGCGGACAAGCTGATAATGTGTGGTAAAATTATAATTTTTATGGTTTCAGTACCCATCCTCAGCAGCCTGTACAGTGTTATTACCTCTTTGATAGACCTTGTATGAAAGATAAACGTAACAGATTATTATTTTTGATATTTATAATAATTGCGGTAATTGCGCTTGTAACAGTACCATCTGTCATTTGTTTTGCTGACGACGGAACGGATGAACTGGATAGCCAGATAGCTTCTCTTATAGAGAGCCTTGATATTTCGGCATTGCAGTCTTACCTTGACGAGAATTCCGACAGCTATCTTTTTAACTTCGGAAATAACGCCGCAGAGATTATAACCTATCTTATAAACGGCAATACCGGGGCGGATTACGGCAGTTACATAACCGAAATTTTTTCAGTAATCTGCTCAGACGCAATTTCGCTTATACCCGTTTTTGCCGAAGTTACCGCCGTGGCATTGCTATCGGCTGTGTTCGCAGGGGCAGAGGGCAATATAATAGGCAAATCTACCTCGCGTATAGTTAGGCTCGCGTGTTATTCGCTTATAATCGTAATGCTTTCGGCAACGCTTGCAGGTGTGGTGGAAGAATGTGTTGAGTGCGTAAATTCTTTAAAAAAACAGATGGAAATAATAACGCCCATACTTGTAACGCTGACCGTGCTTACAGGCGGTACAAGTTCGGCTGCAATATACCAGCCTGCGGCTTTGTTCCTTTCCGAAGGGGCTGTGGAAATCATAAGCGGATTTATTTTTCCCGCCGCAATAGCTTGTGCCGTGTTGAACTTTATGTCAAAAATTAATCCGCAGATATCTTTTTCAGGCATTTCAAAGCTGTTAAAGAGCCTTATGAAGTGGGTAATAGGCATTACCGTCACCGTGTTCAGCCTGTTTCTTACAGTGCAAAGTTCGGCGGCGACGCTTTTCGACGGGGTTATTTTTAAAACTACCAAATACGTGGTTTCCAACTCCGTGCCTATAGTCGGCGGGTTTATTTCCAGCGGATTCGATCTTTTGACGGCGGCTGGGCTTTTAATAAAAAGTTCTGTAGGCGTATGCGGAATAGTTATTATGGTATCCGAAATAATTTCCCCGCTTATTTTGCTTATAGCTTTTTCAGTAATGCTTAAAATTACAGGCGCTGTTGTACAGGCGGCAGGCGACGGCGAATTATACGCGCTTGCAAGCGATTTATCGTCTGATACCGAATATTTTATTGCAGGGCTGGTTACAGTAGCTTTTATGTATGCGCTTACGGTAATGCTGATAATAAATTCGGCGGTGAGCTTTTTGTGACGGAGTACCTTTTAGCCGCTTGCGGGGCAGTATTCTTATCGGTAATTGTTTCGTTTATAATCCCGCAGGGGAAATTAGGTAAAACAATAACAGCGGTGCTAAGGCTTGCTTGTATTGTAATTCTTATTTCGCCGCTTGCAGATCTTTTCAACTTTTCTTTCGGTGAGTACGAAGATTATATAGATTACGGTTTTATTTGCGAGGTGTATTCAGAGAACCAGAGCGACACGCTTGAGGAATTGCTTTACAGCGAATTTGAAACTGAAACAGATTGCACCGTTACCGTTGTTTACAGCGACGGCTTCTGTGTGGAAAGCGTCGAAGTTTGTCTTTTAAACGGGAATACGGAACTTGCTGAAAAAATTTATGAATATTTGCAGTCAAACGATTATATAAATATAACTGTATATGAACAAACGGACGGTATCTGATTATATCAGAGAAAAGAAAAAACTAATACTTATCATCTTGCTCGTTCTGTTGCTTGCCGTAACCGTATACTTGTTTTTTGGCGACACGGAAGAACAATCGGCTGTCACGCAGACTGAAACAGAGGCAAAAATCGCAGCAGTCCTTTCGGTAATGGACGGGGTTGGTGACGTGGAGGTGGTTATTACCGAAGCTGAAGGAGCGGTCACAGGCGTGGTTGTAGTATGCGAAGGGGCAGACAGCATTCTTGTGCGCAACAATATTTTAAATGCCGTATCTACGGCGCTTAATATAAATAAAAATCTGATAGCAATTTATTCAATGTAAGGAGAAATTTATGTCAAAAAAGAAAAAAATCATTGTAATGTCATCACTTGTACTGCTTCTTGCAGTTACCGCGGTACTCAACGTATTGCTTGCACAGAACAGTTCTGCCGAAGAAAGCACCGTTACAACGGCGAATTATTTTACTACATACCGCACTGAGCGTACAACAACGCGCAGTGAAGAACTTTTACAGCTTGACAGCATTATCGCACTGTACGACGCAGACAGCGAGGAATACGCTTCGGCGGTATCTATGAAGATGGAAATTGTTTCGGTTATGGAGCAGGAGCTTATTATAGAAACAATGATAAAGTCTATAGGTTTTTCCGATGCCGTGGTTGCCATTAGTACCGAATCGGGAAATGTGAACGTGTTTATCAATTCAAGCGAACTTGACTACGATACAGCCCTTTCGATATATAATCTTTTGCTGAATGAAGCGGGCGTTTCGGCTGGAAATATAATAATTATGCCTGTTTATTCGGAAATTTGATTTATCGGGTTGCAAAATTTTACAGCGTGTGTTATACTTAACTCACAGGAGAAAATTATGGCACATTTAAGACACGATCCGACTTCTACCCAAAAGGGCGATATAACATACGATGCCGGGATAGTCAGCGGTATTGTTGCGCTTGCTATTAACGAAGTAGACGGCGTTTACCTGCTCGATACAAAAAACAAAGGGGTAAAGCTTTCGTTTGAAAAGAACGGCATCATTGCCGACGTAAGCGTAAAAGTGGAATACGGCAACAACGTTGCCTCGCTGGCTTTCCGTATACAGCAGTCGATAAAACACAGTGTGGAATCCATGACTAAATTTAAAGTGGATAAAATCAACGTACACATTCAGGATGTGGATTTTCCTGATAATTTAGCTTAACGGAATAATATTCCCTTTTTTATAAAGGGAATATTTTACTATAAGGATTATATGAGAACAACGGCAAGAGAAACGGTATTTAAAATTTTATTTTCTGAGCAATTCGTGCAGTCGGCGGACAGCGATTTTAAGGCGGGAATGTATCGTTCGGGCGAACTCAGCCAGGACGACATTGTGTACTGCGATAATATAATTGAACTTATCAGGGAGCACGGCACTGAAATTACCGCCCTGATAGACAAGCATTCTTATAGTTTCCCGGAAGTCAGAATTTTTCCTGCGGACAGATGTATACTTATGGTAGCGCTGGCTGAAATTTTATATTGCAGCGACATACCGGACAAGGTGTCTGTAAACGAGGCGGCGAATATTGCGTCTAAGTACTCATCGGAAAAGAGCGCCTCTTTTATAAGCGGTATTCTTTCGTCTGTTATAGGTGATAAAAATGTATAAGGTTATAGACGGCAAAGCTCTTGCCGCTAAAATGCGGGAAGATATAAAGCAAAAGGTGCAGGCATCGGGCAAAAACATAGGGCTTGCAGTCGTGCTTGTGGGTGACGATCCTGCGTCGCAGGTTTATGTGCGCAATAAAATAAAGGCTTGCGGTGAGGTAGGTATTAAATCTTATGCTTACAGGCTGGATAAAGACGCCACTCAGGCAAGCGTGGAAGAACTGGTAAAAAGCCTTGCCGAAGACAACAATGTACACGGCATACTTGTACAGCTCCCCATGCCCCCGCATATAGACAGCAAGAAGGTGCTTTCGCATATACCTTGCAAAAAGGACGTAGACGGATTTTGCGCCGAGAATATCGGAAAGCTGTGTATGAACGAAGATTGCCTTGTGGCTTGCACGCCTAACGGCGTTATGCAGATGCTTGCAAGCGAGGGTATAGAGTTAAAGGGTAAAAACGCAGTCGTCGTAGGGCGTTCTAATATAGTAGGCAAGCCCATGGCGATGCTTTTGACCAATGCCGACGCGACTGTAACCGTTTGCCACAGCAAGACTGCCGATTTAAAGCAGGTTTGCCTTAACGCCGACGTTCTTGTAGCCGCTATAGGTAAGGCTAAATTTATTACAGCTGATATGGTTAAAGAAGGCGCTGTGGTAATAGACGTGGGAATGGACAGGGACGAAAACGGTAAATTATGCGGCGACGTCGACTTTGAAAACGTAAAGGAAAAATGCTCGTATATTTCGCCCGTTCCTGGCGGTGTAGGACCTATGACAATCACCATGCTTATGTATAACACGTATCTTGCGGCGGTAAGGAGTTAATAAAATCGTGCTTGGCTTTCAGGAAAAATACGGTGATTATTTAAATAAATTCAACGGGAAACTCGATAAGTTCTGCAGTGAACTTACAAGTAAACCGTCTGTTTTAAGCGAGAGTATGAAGTACAGCCTGCTTAACGGCGGTAAGCGTATACGCCCCGTGCTTATGTACGCGGTAGGCGACCTTATCGGCGCGGACGAAGAAGTCTTTTCCGATTACGCGCTTTCGTTAGAGCTTATTCATACTTATTCGCTTATACACGACGATCTCCCCGAGATGGATAACGACGATTACCGCAGGGGTAAACTTACCTGCCATAAGGTATTTGGTACAGGCAATGCCGTGCTTGCGGGCGACGGGCTGTTAAATACAGCGTATTCAATTTTATTCAACTGTTGCAAACGCGGCAGGGAGTACACCGACGCGGCGGGCTTTGTGTGCAAATGTGCGGGTATCGGCGGAATGATAGGCGGACAGTCGGCTGATTTGTATTGCGAGAATAATGCGATAAGCGGCGAGGAATGGCTCGAGTATATTGTGCTTAACAAAACGGCTAAACTTATTACCGCAGCCGTTGCCGTTCCCCCGATTCTTAAAGGCGGCAAATACTTTCTTGAATTTAAGCAGTTTGGCGAAGATCTTGGCAAACTATTCCAGATTGTGGACGACATTCTTGACGTGCAGGGTGATTTTGGTAAACTTGGCAAGACTATTGGCAAGGACAAGGAAGAAAATAAGCTGACTTACGTCACGTTCTACGGCATAGACAAGAGCCGTTTTATTGCCGACGTTATATATGATAAGTGTATTAAAATTCTCGAAGGTATAGACGGCGATACTGAATTTTTAAAACAGCTAACAGAATTTGTACGCCATAGGGAAGTATAATTTAATTATTGACATTTTGGTAAATGTATGATAATATAGTATCAATATATTAGTGGTGCAGTATTCTAGTCAGTTGACGTTGATACGAAGACGGGGTTAAACTACCGTTAAAGGGCATATCGATGAAGTTTCTGGTATCTGCTTGGTTTGCCCAAATTCGGGTGGATGCTGGGAGTAAAGGTTTATGGGAACTGCGTAACGGCATATGACAGTCCACCCATTTACCGTGGAGGCAGACGGCACATTATGACTGCCGCCTGTATAAACCTGCTATCGGGCGAAAGCTCGGTACAGAGTAGCCTGCCTTGCGTGAAGTCAGCGGATAGCAGATCAAAGCGAGCCTTATGTGTGGCCACGCATAGCTTTCGCTATCGCTGCTTGAAATTGATTTTGCAAAAGAGGATAAGCTCAACGCCAATTGCCAAGGAAAGCTTCTAGACTGTCAAGGTATTAGAGATTACGGTGTGGACTCAGTGGCGATTCGGTTATGTATTCGGAAACGGTACAGACGCGTTCTTAAAAGGAAACTGCTTCTTCGGTGACGGGGAGTGAGTGCGGGGGAAATCCTACCGAACCTTAAGCCGCAAAGTTTATTTAATATAAGCCACTTTTATATTAATTACGCACATTGTCTGTGCGTATTTTTTTGCAAACGGTAAAATTATGAGTGTAGATGACAATTGTAACGGTAACAGTAATTTAAAAAAAGGGGAAGAAGAACAGTCTGAAGAACAAGACGTTCCAAAACCATCTAAAAAGCCCAAAAAAAAGAAAGAAAAAGTGCCTTCATGGGTAAAATGGGGGTTCTTTGTCCTTGCGCTTTCCTTTGTGCTCAGCTTCTTATTCAGCTTATTGACTGAAGTTGCCATAAACGACAGTCCTGTTTACGTATGTATTATAG
>JAJQII010000106.1 GCA_021199295.1 Clostridia bacterium | reverse complement strand
TTATAATTCTTTGTTCCCGCCGTAAAGAAAGTGGCGGGAACAAAGAATTATAACGGAAAATACCGCAGTTATACCAATAAAAATAAAATGCTGTATAATTACGAAGGTGCTAACGGAATAAAAACGGGGTACACGGTAAAAGCAGGCAGATGCCTTGTTTCATCTGCGGAAAGGGGAGGTATGGATATCGTATGCGTGGTTTTAAATTGCTACGATATGTACGAGAGAAGCCAGGCAATTTTAAACGACTGTTTTAGCGGCTATAATCTCGCCAGAATAGATACGGACAAATATTTTATGTGTGGCAAAGTACTTTGTAAAATTTCCAAACCGTGCAATATTGTACTAAAAAAAGGCGAAAAGCTATCGTATAAGATAATTTCTTATAATCGAGCACAACAGGAAAAAAATGACGGCGCTGAAGGAAAAATACAAATTTTAGCGCAAAATAACTTGATTTTTGAGGCAAATTTATATAGTATAGTCAATAGATAATAATTTAAAGGCTGGTACTATGAGGATTAATAAATACCTTGCGTCTTGCGGCGTTGCAAGCAGAAGGGCGTGCGATAAAATTATAGAAGAAAAACGCGTTACCATAAACGGTAAAATTGCTATGACAGGCGACGATGTAACCGAAGCAGACGAAATTAAAGTTGACGGCAATACGATTGCTTTAAAAAAGCATGAATATTATATGCTTAATAAACCTAAGGGGTATTTAAGCACTGTAACAGACGACAGGGGCAGGAAGACCGTTATGGATATTTTAGGCCCTAACGTGGGCAGGGTTTATCCCGTCGGAAGGCTTGACCACGACAGTGAAGGGTTGCTTATTCTTACAACAGACGGCGAACTCGCCCAGCATCTTACCCATCCGTCTAACGAAGTGCCTAAAACCTATCTTGTCAAAATCGAGGGAACTCTTACCGAACAGGATTTAAATCCGATACGGAGCGGCGTCGAGGTTGATGGCGTTATGACAAAAAAATGCAAGGCGCATATTGTTGAGACGGCAAAAGAGTATACCAAAGTCCATATAACGATAAGAGAAGGCAAAAACCGCGAAATACGAAAAATGTTCGCCGTGATCGGCAAAGAAGTTGTTTTTCTTAAAAGAATTAAAATAGGTGAGCTCACTTTGCGCGGGCTCGACCGCGGCGAGTACCGCAAACTCACCCCGCAAGAAGTCGCATATCTTATGGAATTATAATTAAAAACTCCGCCAAAAGCGGAGTTTTTAAATTTACATATTTCTCATGAGGCCTACAACTTTACCCAAAATTGAAACGTCATCAAAGATCATATCTTCCATATCGTCGTTTTCGGGATGAAGTACAATCTTGCCGTTGCGTTTATAAAATCTTTTTACCGTGGCGCTGTCATCAACCAATGCGACAACAATTTCTCCGTTGTCGGCAGTTTGTTGTTTTCTCACAACAATTTTATCGCCGCTAAGAATACCTATATTAATCATAGAATCGCCTTTGACGGTTAGCATAAACATATCATCCGATCCGAAGAAGTTAGAAGGAAGGGTATATACGTCTTCGTAATTTTCAGTAGCAAAAATTGGCTGGCCTGCCGCAACAGTACCGATAAGCGGTACGTTTATTGCAGATTGCTTAATAGAGACAGCCCGTTTTTTGTTGTCAGTCTTTTTAATATAACCGCGTTCGTTAAGTTTATTTAAATACTGGTAAGCTGTCGCCGTAGACTTAAGGTTACAGTTAGCGCAAATTTCCCTTACCGAAGGTGCATACCCGTTTTCAGCTACATATTTTTGTATAAATTCATATACAAGCTGCAATTTATCGTCAATTTTCATAAAATTTTACCTCCTTGCTAATATTATAACATATTATTTTCAATATTGCAAACATACGTTCTAAATATTTTCAATATTTTTGCTTGTAAGGCGAAAAATTTTGAGTTATAATATTGTGGCAAGAGGTGGTTTTTTATATGGAAACAAAAAACAAGAATATCCACAGGCAGCAGTGTGTTCTGTACGACAGGGAGTGTATTGGTTGTATGGAATGTGAAACTTGTGACCTTGACCCGAGCAAAGTATGCGATAATTGCGGAAAGTGCCTTGATATAAAAGAATATGCCGTGATAAAAATCGACGGCATTGTAAACGATGATAGCGGGAAGATGAACTGACTTTAAATTTTACTTTTTAAATACTGGTTAAATTTATCAAGGTGAATTTTTTCTATAGAGGCGGTCACGATTATCCCGTTATCGCGGTACACGCGGTTTTTTTCGGATAGATAACCGCTGACGCGGGAATAATCAGATAATTTATCATATGGTATAAGCAACTCACAGACGGCAAAATCATCATCGAAACTGTGAAGAATTGCACTTTTCAGATTGTCAAATCCAATTTTATATTTTGCCGAAATACGTATAAAATCACTTCCGTAAGCATTGTCTGCATTGCTATTGTCGCATTTGTTCAAGACTTTTAAATATTTTCTGTTAAAACCGAGTGCTTTAAGCGTTTTCCACGAAGTATCGAACTGCATCTCCCAGTCACCCGAAGCATCGCATACAAAAAGCGCAAGATCGCAATTCAATGCGCTTTCTAACGTGGATTTGAAGGATTCTATTATATTGTGAGGCAGTTGTTGTAAAAAGCCTACAGTGTCTACAAGTAAAAACTCATGCCCGTCTATTTCAAACTTGCGTGCGGTAGGATCAAGCGTGGCAAATAAAGCGTCTTTTGCGAGCACGTCAGAATTTGTCAGAGCATTCATAAGCGTTGATTTACCTGTATTAGTGTAGCCTACCAATGCTATGATTTTAACATTTTCCTTGGCGCGGCGCTCTGTCTGCAATGTACGGCGCAATTCTGTTTCAGAAAGTTTATTTTCAAGATATTTTATTCTGGTACGTATATAGCGCCTGTCTGTCTCGAGCTGGGTTTCCCCTGGGCCGCGAGAACCTATTCCGCCGCCAAGGCGGGAAAGCTGGCTGCCTTTACCTTTTAAACGGGGATAAATGTACCTGAGCTGGGCAAGTTCAACCTGTATTTTACCTTCGCTGCTTACGGCGTTGCGGGCAAAAATGTCAAGGATAAGGGTAGTACGGTCAATTACCTTTCTGTCGCCGAGGCAAGCCGAGATATTCAATGTCTGCGAAGGGGAGAGTTCACCGTTAAAAAGAACGGTGATATCGCTTTCTTCCATAGCGTCGAGAGTGTTTTTAATTTCTTCGAGCTTTCCAGAACCGAGGTAAGTAGAGGGGTTTACCTGTTTTATATTCTGGTATGCAGTACCGCAATATTCAGCGCCAGCGCTTTGTATCAAAGATATTGCTTCTGAATGCAATACTGCAAAACTATCATCAGTTTTTGGTTGAATTATAAAGACTTTTTCGCAATTTTCCATAAATTATTCGTCATCGTCTTTGATAAGTTTTACCTTACCGACGACAGATTTTCTGTTGTCTTCGCTTATTGCGGCATAGTGTTTACGCGTTGTATTCACGTCTTTGTGCCCTAAAATATCAGCAACAATATAAATATCACCCGTTGCTTTATAAAGCTGTGTGCCGTAAGTGCTTCTTAATTTATGCGGCGAAATTTTTTTGAGGGGAGATACAATTTTAGCGTATTTTTGCACAAGATTTTCTACAGCACGTACTGTAATACGGCGATTTTTATTAGAAAGGAATAGGGCGTTTGACTCCTCGCCTGTCTTTTTTTGCTGCTCTTTCTGGTCCATATAGCGCATAAGAGCTTTAGCGACGTCGTTATCAAAGTAAAGAATAGATTTGTTGCCGCCTTTCCTGGTAACGATAAAAGAATTATTTTCGAAATTTATATTTTCGTCGTTTAATCCCACAAGTTCGCTTATACGTATGCCTGTACCAAGAAACAGCATAAGTATTGCACCGTCACGTATTTTATTTTTTTCGTGATAAGCCATCTGGTGGGGGGATAAACCGTTTCCGCTTTCTACGGTATCTATTATATTGTAAACTTCGTTTTGTTCAAGCCTTATAATAGGTTTTTCGTGAAGTTTGGGAGTGGAAACCTTAGACGAATTATCTACCGATATAAGACCTTTATTAAAGAAATATTTAAACATTGCACGGATTGACGAAAGTTTTCTTGCTTTCGCGCGTTCGTTGCAGTTATGTTCCTTACCGCAGTAAGTATAGTGTGTCAAGTAACCTAAAAAATATTCAATATCTGTATTTGTAACGCGTTCAAGGTCGTCAAGCGACATTTCTTTAACTTTAATTTTACCGCGGAAAGTACGTTCCTGAAGGTAGTAAAAAAATATCTTTAAGTCGTGTGCATAATTTAAGCGGGTAAGAGTACTTGTCTGTCCTTCGATTGCGACAAAGTAGTCAAAACAAAACTCGGGCAACGATTCATCTAAAAGACGTTCGATTGTTTTTAAATTGTAATTGTTGCGCTGAACGTAATAATCAGAATTTTTCATAAAAAAATTATAACTCACGTAAGGAGTATTGTCAACATTTTACGAAGAGTTGTGTGGGTGAAAAATTCTTAAAAATGATAAAACCACCTTTGAGGGGTGGTACAAAGTAAAAAATGTAATTCTTCGTAAAACACAGCTTTTACGAAGAATTAGGCTTATTTACGGGGGTGAAGGAGAAGTTTTTAGAATTTACGGCTAAAAAGCTGATTTTAACGAGGATTTGTCCGTCTTAACTGCCAAAATTCTGTTACAGAACGCCTGAGAGAACTTTTTTATAATTTATTTAGTGTGTGAACAACGTATACGCAAGCAAAAAATTATGTCTGGCATAAGAACTATGCCAGACATAATAGCTTAAATTTTATTTTAATTTCTTATAGGTTTTAAATTCCAGATATTTTCAGCGTAATCTTTTATGCTTCTGTCTGCAGAGAAAATTCCTGAAGCCGCGATATTTCTGAGCGACATCTGATTCCATTTCTTTTTATCGTGTGCATACAGATCTGAAATATCCTGTTGCGTTTTACTGTAAGACGTGAAATCAGCCATGCACATATAAGGGTCAGCAATCGGTGCGCCGGTCGTACCCGTTGTAAGGTATGCTGCGATATCAGAGAATGACTGTCCGTTAAATCCGATAATCAAAGCTTCGATAATTCTGCGCAGTTTAGGTGAATCATTGTAATATTTGTTCGAGCTGTAACCAGACTTCCAAATATCATCAACTTCGTTGGATTTTAAGCCGAAAATGAATATATTATCATTTCCTACAGCCTGAGCCATTTCTACGTTTGCGCCGTCTAACGTTCCGATTGTCAACGCGCCGTTTATCATAAACTTCATGTTGCCAGTACCGCTTGCTTCTTTGCCTGCGAGGGAAATTTGTTCGGAAATTTCAGAAGCCGGCATAAGTTTTTCAGACATGGTAACATTGTAATCTTCCATATAAACGACGTTGAGCTTTTCGTTTACTTTGGGATTTTTGCGGATATCTTCGGCAATAAAATTAATAAGTTTAATTATATTTTTTGCCATCTGGTAACCTTGGGCAGCTTTTGCGCCAAAGATATACGTCTTAGGCTGCATTTCAAGGTCGGGATTTTCCTTTAAATCAAGGTATGTGTCTATAATGTTTAATGCATTTAAAAGTTGCCTTTTATATTCGTGTAAACGTTTAGACTGTACGTCAAACAGCGTATCGGGGTTAATTATAACTCCCTGCTTTTTATATGTGTAATCGGCAAACTGCTTTTTCTTGACAGCCTTAATTTCGCCCAGACGTTTTAAAACGGTTTCGTCGTTTTCAAATTTCTTGAATCCTGCAAGTTTAGACGCGTCGTGAACGTACCCGTCGCCTATGCAATCGTTAAGAAGTTCGCAAAGCTCGGGGTTAGACTGGCAGAGCCAGCGCCTGTATGCAATACCGTTTGTAACGTTTGTAAACTTTTCAGGCGAATAATCATAGAAATCTTTGAATGTTGATTTTTTGATAATATCGCTGTGAAGTGCCGAAACGCCGTTTACCTTATGGCTGCCGTAAACAGAAAGATTTGCCATTTTGACCTTATCGTATTCTATGATAGCCATGCGGGAAATCTTGTTCCATTCGCCAGGGTATTTTTCCCAAAGGTCTTCGCACATTCTTCTGTTAATTTCTTTTATTATGGAATGAATTCTGGGTATTTTACGGCGGACAAGGTCTTCAGACCATGTTTCAAGCGCCTCAGCCAGAATTGTATGGTTTGTATAAGCGCATGTTGCCGTGGTAATTGCCCATGCGTCTTCCCAGTTAAAGCCGTTCTCGTCTATAAGCAAACGCATAAGTTCGGGAATAGCCATCGCAGGATGCGTATCGTTTAAGTGTATTGCCGCCATTTTGGGCAAATCTTTAAGACTGCCATATCTGTGTTTGTGGTCGGATACAATATTCTGTATAGAAGCCGAGCAAAGGAAATACTGCTGCTTTAAACGGAGCGATTTACCGCCTTCGTGGTTGTCGGCAGGATAGAGCACTTTTGTTATAAGGTCGGCATCGTTGTCTTCGCTCATAGCCTGGTAATAAGCGCCTTGCGAGAACAGCTTCATATCAAAATCCTGTACGGGTTTAGCTTTCCACAATCTTAAAACAGAAACAGCCTCGCTGTCTTTGCCTGAGATCATCATATCGTAGGCGGTTGCCTCGATTTCAGTACAGTTGATATACTCTGTTTGCATTCCGTATTTGGTCCACTTCTCTTCTATCTGACCGTCAAAACGGACAATAAAAAATTTATCGCTTCGGTTAGTAAGCCATACTTCTCCGCCGGGAAGCCAAACATCGGGTAATTCTATCTGCCAGCCGTCAATAATCTTCTGTTTAAAAAGCCCGTATTCATATCTGAGCGAATATCCCATTGCGGGGTAATCGCCTGAAGCGAGTGCGTCCATAAAGCATGCGGCAAGCCTGCCAAGACCGCCGTTACCTAATCCAGCGTCTGGCTCTAATTCATATAAATCTTCAAGGTTAAAACCATAAGAAGATACTACCTTTTTATATACGTCGCCTGCGCCAAGATTAAAAATGCTGTTTTTAAGTGAACGGCCGAGCAAAAATTCCATGCAAAGGTAATAAACGCGTTTTGCACGCCTTGCCTTGGTCTTTTTATGAAACTGCTGCCTTTTTTCAAGCAGTATATCCCTTACGGTCATAACCACGGCTTTGTACATCTGTTCTTGTGTAGCTTCCGTGGGGCTAACTCCGAAATATCTTGACAGTTTACCCTTGATAGCCTCTTTTACTTCTTTTTCGGTAATAGCTGTGCTACTCATCCTGTTGTCTTATTCTCCTGTATATTTGAATTATATAATTCCATACAAAGACCTTTCCCTATAAAAAGAAAGGCCTTTGTAAAAATTAATGCTTTAAAAATGCACGAAAGAACAAATTTCTTTTACTTTAAAATATCCTCGTAAAGAGCTTCGTACTGTTTAGCCGACTGATTCCAGCTGAAATCTGACGTTGCCGCTCTGTACATAAGTTTTGTCCACTCTTCTTTGTTTTTATAATCAGAAATTGCCTGCCTTACAACATACATCATATCGTGCGCGTTGTAATTAGTAAATGAATATCCGTTTTCAAGTGCATGGATACTGTCTGCAAGACCGCCCGTTTCGCGTACTACGGGAATGGTTGCGTATCTTGCTGCTATCATCTGCGAAAGTCCGCAAGGTTCTGACTTGGAAGGCATCAGGAATATATCCGAACCTGAATAAATCTTGCGCGACAAATCGCCGTTGAATACTATATTTGCGCTGACTTTGTCGGGATACCTCTTTGCAAGGTCAGAGAACCACCCTTCAAAATGTGATTCGCCCGTACCCAAAAGAACAAACTGTACGTCGTCCTGCAAAATTTCGTCGATTACCGTCGTTACAAGGTCAAGACCTTTATGTGCCGCAAGGCGTGAAATCATTGCAACGATAGGCGTATCGGGTTTTACAGGTAAACCGAGCATCTTCTGGAGTTCTTCTTTGCAGACAGCCTTTCCCGAAAGATTTTCTGCCGAATAATTGGCAAAAAGATGCGTATCTGTTTCGGGGTTATAGCTTACGTAATCGATACCGTTAAGTATGCCACAAAGTTTAAACTCATTCCTTCTTATAATAGGGTCAAGGTCATGCGCAAAATAAGGATTTTTAATTTCCTGTGCGTATGTGGGGCTTACTGTAGAGAACTTTTCGCAACATTCTATAGCGCCTTTCATAAGGTTAATAGAATTATTATATTCGACAAGATACTTATATCTGCCGTATATATCAAAAAGATCGCTTAAAATATCAAGCGAGTAAATCCCCTGATACTCTATATTGTGAATTGTAAACAACGCCCTGATATACTGGTACTGTTCGTTGAAGCAGTAATTTGTTTTTAAATATATTGCCGCAAGAGCTGCCTGCCAGTCGTGGCAGTGCATTATATCGGGGAAGAAGTTTATAAAAGGCATAATTTCGAGTACGCTGCGCGAGAAGAAAGCAAATCTTTCGCCGTCGTCGAAATAGCCGTAGCAGCCGGGGCGTTTGAAATAGAATTCGTTATCAAGGAAATAGAATGTAACGCCGTCTTTTTCGTAAGAGAAAATACCGCAGTACTGATTTCTCCACGCGAGGGGCACATAAATATTGCCTATATAATTGAACTGTTGCTTATACTCCCATTTTATATCGGAATAAAGAGGTACAACCACCCTTACATCAAACCTGCCTGTAGCGGCAAGCGCCTTGGAAAGTGAACCAATAACTTCTGCAAGACCGCCCGTTGCGATGTACGGCGTGCATTCCGACGCGACAAAGAGTATTTTTGTTTTGCCTGCGTTGGGGTCAACAGGTGCAACCGTAGATACCGTGCTTTCATGAGCAGGTATTCTTGCTTCAGAAACTTTCCTTCTTGCGGTAGCTTTTGCCACCGTTATTTTTGTTGAATCCATCAAATTATCTCCCTTACCACTATTAATTATATAAGCGTGCCTTTGCTGATAAAGTAAGGCTGAAGCTCGCATCCTGCAAGAGTCCTGTTGTCGCGAATTACTGTATTTTTATCTGCGACTACGTATGCAAGGTTGCAGTCGTGGCCTACATAGTTATCAGTCATAAGGATGCAGTTTTTAACAACAGATCCCTTACCTATCTTGACGCCGCGGAAAAGAATGCAGTTTTCTACAGTGCCTTCGATAAGGCAGCCGTCAGAAATGAGCGAATTTTTAACGTTTGCGCTTTCGGTAAATTTGGCGGGTGCGCTGTCGTTTACCTTTGTGTATACGTCGTGAGCGCCAAAAATCTCGTTGCGGATACCTTTATCAAGCAAATCAAGGTTTGCGTTAAAGTATGCTTCGAGAGAGTTGATTGCACCGTAGTAGCCTTCAAACTTATACCCGTAGATTTTCATATTTTTCGTGCCGGGAACAAGTATATCTTTGCCAAAGCTCGTATATCCGTGCTGGATAGCGTCCTGTATTATATTTAAAAGGAAAGATGTACGCGCAACCATTACGTTTATGTAATTCTTTTTAACGCCGCTGCATTTAGGATTTATGCCGATTTCGGAAATTCTTCCGTCTTCTTCCGTTTCAAATACCATATTATAATGTGATTCAGGTACTTCGTGTTCATGGTAAACCATCGTTATATCAGCATTCTTTTCTGCATGGTATTTAATAACTTCGCTGTAATCAAGTTTGTAAACAGCATCGCTGTCAGCAAGTACAACGTAGTCCTGTTTGCATTTTTTAAGGAAAGACGTAGCGCCTTTTAACGCTTCGAGCCTGCCTTTGTAAAGCATTTCAGATTCATCGCTGTAAGGAGGAAGCAAAATCAGACCGCCCTCTTTACGCGCGAGATCCCAGTTTTTACCGCTGCCGAGGTGATCCATAAGCGACTGGTAATTCTTTTTTGTAATTACGCCCACAGTGGTAATTCCGGAATTCACCATATTAGAGAGCGCAAAATCTATAAGGCGGTATCTGCCGCCGTAAGGTATAGAGCCCATAGACCTTACTCTTGTAAGTTCGGGCACGTTTTCTTCGTTAATGCTTGAAAAGATAACGCCAACCGTAGAAGCCATTTTTATTTCCCCCTATTAAACATTCTGATCGACTATTTCGCCTGCAGAAACGCTTCCGCCGTTCTGTACGGAAATTCCCCTGCCGAGTACGGTGATGCCTGCAGTTTTGCCGCCGACTTTGGCTGCTTCAGTCTTTTCAGCGCCTATAACAGCGTTTTCACCGATAGTTACTTCTTCATCTATAATCGAATAGTTGATGACTGCACCCTTCTTTACGGTAATATTTCCCATAAGAACGCTGTCGCAAACTACCGCACCTTCTTCTATTACGCAGTTAGTGCCGATTACCGAATTTACTACCTTTCCTTCTATATCACCGCCGTTAGCAACAATACTGTTGACAACTTCGCCTTCTACGTATGCAGGGGGTGAAAGAGGGCTTCTTGAATGTATAACATTATCCTTGTCGTCAAGTTCAAAGTTAGGAGTTACGCCCAAAAGGTCCATATTTGCTTCTAAAAGAGAGCTTATAGTACCAACGTCTTTCCAGTATCCTTCAAAACGGTAAGAATACATTTTTTCGCCTGCGTTAAGCATTGCGGGAAGAACGTTTTTACCAAAGTCTTTTTCTGAATTGGGATCTTGCTCATCCATCTCAAGGTATTTAAAGAGCTTATCCGCGCTGAATATGTAAATACCCATAGAAGCTAAATTGCTCTTAGGTTTTGCGGGTTTTTCCTCAAACTCGTAAATTGAACCGTCGGGATTGGTATTGAGTATACCAAAACGCGATGCTTCCTTCATGGGAACTTCCATGCACGCTATCGTGCAGTCAGCACCTGCGTCTTTATGCGCCTGAAGCATCTTTTCGTAATCCATTTTATATATATGGTCGCCCGAAAGTATAAGTACGTAATCGGGATCGTACATTTTCATAAAACGGATATTCTGATATATGGCGTTAGCTGTACCCTTATACCAGGATGTGGATTTTTTTGCTTCGTAAGGCGAAAGTATATGTACGCCGCCGAAAGTTCTGTCCATATCCCAAGGCTGTCCGTTACCTACATACTCGTTAAGCACGAGAGGCTGGTACTGTGTAAGTACGCCTACCGTATCAATCCCCGAGTTAATGCAGTTGGACAAAGGAAAATCGATTATCCTGTACTTCGCGCCGAAAGATACGGCGGGTTTTGCTATATTACTTGTTAAAGCGTAAAGACGGCTGCCTTGTCCGCCGGCGAGCAACATAGCGACGCACTCTTTTTTTCTTAGCATGGCTAATTCCCCCAAACAAAAATTTTCTGATTATTTTTTGCAGACGTATTCAAAGTTTGCAACGGCTGCTTAAAACCATGATTTATGAGCTAAACTCATATCTTATATATTCTACCACACAATTTATTATTTTTCAAGACAGAAATTCAAATTTTTACGAGAAATTATAAAAATATATTAAAATTACCTTAAAATGTAATACTCTTACAGTTATCTCGGGTAAAAATACACGTTAGTCCCATTATTTGGGGCTAAAATAATTTTATTAGGAAATTTAAATAAAATACTTTGAAAAATTAATTGATTTTGGCTTGACATAAAACGCGAATTGTTATAAAATAATTCTCGCTTGAACGCAAACATGCACTCATGGCGGAATTGGCAGACGCGCAAGACTAAGGATCTTGTGAAGCGATTCATGCAGGTTCAACTCCTGTTGAGTGCACCAAAAAAGGCAATCTAACATTAGTTAGGTTGCCTTTTTTATTATTGCACGAAAAATACAGGAGTTGAGGGGAGGCAAGCGAAGCGCAGGTCGGCGGGTTCTACCGACGACTTGACCGTGTAGTACACGGTCAACCGTGCGTGCCGCTCAAGGCACAATCTCCTGTTGAGTGCACCAAAAAAGGCAGTTTAACGTTAGTTAGACTGCTTTTTTTTATTTTATGCACGAAAAATACAGGAGTTGAGGGGAGGCAAGCGAAGCGCAGATCGACGGATTCTACCGACGACTTGACCCAACATCGCTCAAAGCAAAACTCATGTTCCTTTTCTTTGTTTCTGATAGAAAAATTGTCAAAAATTGATAGAAAAATCATTAATTATGTCACGCAGAGTACTTTGTAAATCTCCGATATTGCCGTCATTATGAACAATTTTAAAAGTATTTGCGTCTATTTTGCTATAGTCATATTGAGAGGAAATACGTGCCTTCACTTCTTCTTCTGATAGTCCGCTTCTTTTTTTTACAGCTTCTATTCTGCTTTGCAAATTACGCATTACTACAATAACATCATCAAACAGACTCTCAAATCCGTTTTCAAAAAGTAATGGAACTTCGCAGAAAACAAGGTTGCTCTCTGCCTCCCTTGCTTTATTTAAAAGTTCTGCCATAATATACGGGTGGGTTGTATGGTCAAGAGTAACTCTTGCTTCTTTGTCGGCAAAAACTATATCGGCAAGTTTTTTTCTGTCAAGTTTTCCGTTACAATCAGTTACTTTTCCGAGATGCAGTTCTATATCTTTGACGAAATCATCTCTGTCAAGCAGCTCAGAATATATTTCGTCGCAGGAAAATACAGGGTAGCCCATTTCTCGCAAAATACTGCATACGGTGCTTTTACCGCTGCCTATTCCGCCCGTTACAGCTATTATTTTTTTACTTTGCGTCATACCAATTTTTGCCGCTGTGGACTTCCACCGTCAGGGGTACAGATAATTTTACAGCGTTTTCCATTTCATATTTTAATATTTCAGCCGCATAATTTGCCTCTTGTTCAGGAGCATCAAGCACCAGCTCGTCGTGTACCTGTAAAATTAAACGGCTCTCCAGCCCTTCAGCTCTTAATTTTTTATCAACATTGAGCATTGCAATTTTGATAATGTCTGCGCTTGATCCCTGCAACGGCATATTCATTGCCGCGCGTTCGCCAAACTGCCTTAAATTTGTATTTGGCGATTTAATTTCAGGTATTATCCTCCTCCTGCCCGTCAGCGTGCATACGTAGCCGTGCTCGCGTGCATATTCTACATTAGCATTCATATAATCCTTTACAGAACTGTATGTCGCAAAATATTTTTCGATATATTCCTTTGCCGTAGAATACGGAATATTGAGGTTTTTAGCAAGGCCAAAGTCGCTGATGCCGTAAATAATGCCAAAATTTACAGCCTTTGCTTCCCTTCGCATCATTGGCGTAACGTCCTGTATAGGCACGCCGAAAACCTGTGATGCTGTAAGCGCATGTATATCCCTGCCATCGTTATAGGCGTCAACCAATTCCTTGCATCCTGAAAAATGAGCCAATAGCCTTAGTTCAATCTGTGAATAATCCGCGTCAATAAAGACGTTGCCGTCGCGGGGAATAAATACTTTTCTAAGTTCTCTGCCTTCTTCTTCCCTTACAGGTATATTCTGCAGATTGGGATAGGCGCTTGAAAGTCTGCCCGTTGTTGTTATTGTCTGGTTATAAGTCGTATGGACAATATCCCCTGCCTTTATAAAAGTTTTAAAGCCGTCTATATAAGTGGATACAAGTTTTTGGTATAGCCTGTATTTAAGTATTTTTTCAACGACAGGGTTATCATCGGCAAGTTTTTCCAATATTTCGGCATTTGTGGAATATTTGCCGTTTTTACCTTTTTTACCTGACTTTAACCCGAGTTTTTCAAATAAGACGTTGCCAAGCTGGGCAGGCGAATTTATATTGAATTCACAACCGCATTCGTTGAAAATTTCGGCTGTAAGCCCACTGATTATCCTGTTATATTTTTTTCCTAAAGCATCAAGCTCGCTGCGGCTTACCTTTACGCCGATGTCCTCCATACCATACAGCACGGATATCAACGGTTTTTCAATTTTTTCATACAGATCAATGCAGTTACTTTCTTTAAGTTTTTGATTGTATTCTTTTAAAAGTTTATCTATGCAAAATGCCCTGTAAGAGTAATCAAGCAAGTTTTCATCGCAAAGCGATTTAAGGGTTTGATTGCCGCCGGCAGATATATCGCAAAGATATCTTGCAACAGATAAATCTTCGAAGCAACATTTAAAATCAATACCAAGCGACTTTAAAAGGTGTAAAACAGTTTTGCAGTCATAGAGCGTTACGGTATGGTACTCGTCAAAAACGATACTGAGCAAATCAATATAATTACCTATATCCATGCCGATACCCAGAAGATCGTTTGCCGTTTTTATTACGTATTCAGTCCCTTGTATATATATATTTGCCCCGTTTTCTTCAGGGAAAATAGTTATTTCCTTTGTGTTATTTACTAATTCTTTTAATGTTTCGTAATCAGGATTTTCAATTTTCTTAGGATATACAGTCTTTTCAAGTATAAATTCATCCGGCTCATCTTCGAATAAATCAGGGGAAATAAGCGATTTAAATTCAAAATCAATGAAAATCTTTTTTACAAGAGCAGAGAATTTATGCGGGGTTATACACTCTTCCAGCTCGAGTTCAACAGGGCAATTACGGTCTATTTTTGCAAGTTCATAGGAAAGATATGCCATTTCCTTACCGTTTTCAATCTTCTGTTTCAATGCACCTTTAAGTTCATCGGTATGCGCATAAACCCCGTCAAGACTCCCGAATTTCGTTATTAAGTCGCGGGCAGTCTTTTCCCCGATGCCGGCAACGCCAGGGATATTGTCCGATTTATCGCCCATAAGCGCTTTTAAATCAACAACCTGCCAGGGTTCTATTCCCGTTTCTTGCTTGAAATTATCAGTATTTAATTTTATAAGATCGGAAACACCGCGTTTGGTAAAATATACGTCAGTCTTTTCGTCTACAAGCTGGTAACTGTCACGGTCGCCCGTGTAGATATATGAATGTACGTTAAAACGATGGGAAAGTGTGCCGATAATATCGTCAGCCTCGTAGCCTTCGCAAGAACAGCAGGCAAACTTCATTTCAGAAAGCATGCTTTTTAACGGCTCTACCTGTGCTGCAAGTTCTTCGGGCATGCCCTTGCGGGTTGCCTTATACCCTTCATATTTCTTATGCCTGAACGTAGGCGCTTTCAAATCGAATGCTATTGCGACGTATTTAGGTTTAAGGTCAGATAGAATTTTTAAAAGCAGTTTTGTAAAGCCAAATATGGCGTTTGTGGGTTTACCGTCCCTTGTTGAAAAAACAGGCGTGGCGTAAAATGCCCTGTTTAAAAGGCTGTTACCGTCTATAAGTACTAATTTGTCCATATAATAAGTTTACCACTTACGCAAAATAAAATCAATAAAAAAAGACAGAGCGTATAGCTTGCCTTTGCTTTTTTAGACTGGATCTTCACAATAATACGAAAAGAAGGTTTCTTCAGAGGTTTCGCTTTCTTCGCTGTCGTTGCAGCCGTAAAGTAAAACAGCTTCCGTTATTAATGCCGCAAACAGAACTACCATAAGTATTATTAAAAGAATTTTAGGAAATTTTGATTTCATATCCGCCCCACTATTTTAATTTACATATTACATTATATCACAATTTAACTTTTCGTCAAGGTAATTTTGCCAAACAGTAATTGTTGCCTGCCAATATTATTAAATTGCTTGATTTTTATCAAAATTTGTTTTATAATCTAATAGCTGTGCCGCTGTGGTGGAATTGGCAGACGCGCCAGACTCAAAATCTGGTGGTAGTGATACCGTGTCGGTTCGACCCCGACCAGCGGCACCAAGAAAAAACGGATCGCTTGGATTTACTCCGAACGGTCCGTTTTTGTATTTAAAGTTTTATATTAATTCTTCAAGCAAAAGTTTATCGGCTACCAAAGCAATAAATTCGCTGTTTGTCGGGCGCTCGCTGCCGATATAAACCCTTGCGCCGAATATCGCGTTAATAGCCTCTACCCTGCCCCTGTTCCAAGCAACTTCTATTGCGTGGCGTATTGCCCTTTCTACCTTGCTTGCAGAAGTGCTGAATTTGTTTCCGATTTCAGGATAAAGTTCTTTTGTTACCTTGTTTATTATCGACGGGTTTTCTACAGCCATTTTAATTCCTTCCCGAAGATAAACATAGCCCTTTATATGTGGCGGAATGCCTATCGAAATAAAAATATTGCTTATTTTCTCGTCTAAAGTTGCCGAACGCCTTCTGTCCCTTACTTCAGAAGATATCATATAGTCAGGCGTAATATCGTTTAAAATGTCAGCTATCCTGTCTGCAATGCACTGAGGGTCTACAGGTTTGGCAAAATAATATTTTGCGCCGTGGGCTATTGCCGAATTAACAATCTTTTCATCAAAAAAGTTAGAAATTACTATGGCTTTACATTCAGGTTTCTGCGTTCGCAGATAGTCGAGAACGCCGAAGCCGTCGCGTCCGCTAAGCACAAGGTTAAGTATAACAACGTCGGGATTATACCTTTCTATGTATTCAATCCCCGAATTGCCGTTAGACGTAACCGCACAAACGTTGAATTCCTGTTTATCGTTGAAAAATGCTTTCAACTCTTCAAGAAACTCTTCGCTACTTTCCAGTATTACAATATTTGCAGATTTCATATAATAAAC
>JAJQII010000053.1 GCA_021199295.1 Clostridia bacterium | reverse complement strand
CTTTTGTAGTGGATTATAAATATAAGTTATGGTACGGATAATAAGGTGGGAATGATAGCTGAAAGGCGTTTTTGCCTGGCTTTCCGCGCGTTCGCGCGAGATTCTTCGGCTACGCTCAGAATGACGGAATAAGCGACCGTCCACCTGTGAAAGCGGAGAGGATGATAACTGAAAGGTAATGTGCTTAGATTGCCACGCTACGCTCGCAATGACAAACCACATTACTTGTCATTGCGCTTTTACTAATAAGCGGCAGAAACGCATCTGTCATTGCGTGCGAGCGTAAGCGACACTCTAAGCACCTTATTGTAAAAGGTTTCAGATAATAAGGCTTAGATGGGGCTCTACCCCGTGGCAATCTCGCGAGGACTCGCGACAAGCAGGCAGGACGGCAGATTAGTTGTTTAAGAATAATACGTTTATTCTAATAATTTTTTGCCTTATAAAAAGGTGGTATGGTAGCAGAATGTCGTCTTACTTGGCTTTCCGCGAGCCGCAAATAAATTTGCTCTCGCGAGATCCTCACGTCGTGCCTTAGGCACTCCTCAGGATGACGGAATAGGTGGTCGTTTGCAAGCGGTGAGAATAGTAGCTGAAAAAGATACCTAGCTTAGATTGCCACGCTGCAAACGGCTCGCAATGACAAGAAATTTAATATGAAGTTGCTGACAATAAAGTCAATGCGGACAATAAAGTCAATGCGGGCACAACCCCGAAGGTTGTGCCCGCATTGTATGATAAGGGGGAAAATGATGAGTAAGTTTATGTAAACAGTTCTTTGAACTGATTACATATACAATTATAGCCATTCACGAAAAAAAGTAAAATAAATGGCGAAAAATTTTTCAACTTCTTAATAATTAATTCTATTAAACAATTTTTGTTATTTTTTAACATTTTAACATTTATTTTTAATTAAAATGAAAATTTGCGGTGTAAAAAAGGTAATATTCTTAAAAAATGAACGGCGGTCACAAAATTTCACTTTGTTTGCGGAACTTTAAATGTGAAAATATTACATTATTCTGCATAGGGCGCATGCCGCTATGGTGGCAATAAAGGCTGCAACAAGCGCTATCAATATAGGGCGGGCGAGCTTTTTGCCCTTGAGCGAGGCGAAGTATATGGCAGAGATATAAAAAACCGTTTCAGAAGAGCCGTAGCATACGCAGGCGCATCGGGCGGTGTAGCTGTCTGCCCCGCAGCTTTCTATAATGTCGGTGAGGTAGGCGAGCGAGCCGCTGCCCGAAAAGGGCTTTATAAGTATAAGTTTCGCTAAGCCTTCAGGTATTCCTAAAAGTTCAAAGGCAGGCGATAAAAATTTAATAAGGCAGGCTGAAAGCCCGCTTGCCTCAAACAGCTCGCACATCATAAACATGGCGGCAAGGCAGGGCAAAAGGGATATGGTAAACTGTATGGCAGATTTTACGCCGTCAGTAAAACTGCTATATATGTTTACCTTTTTTATTACAGCCGTAACCATCACGGCGATAAATATCACAGGTATAATAACTGCCATTTTATTTTTTCCTTCGGGAAATTTTTTCGGTGATTATAAAGAGCGAAACGGCAATAAAGGTTGCGGTAATGCTGCATAAAAGGCAGGGTAAAAATATGTCTGCCGCGTTTACACTTCCCGCCTGTGCCCGCAGCGCTATCACGGTGGATGGGATAAGCTGTATGCCCGTGGCGTTTATAACAAACAGCAGTTTCTGCGCGTAGGCGTTGCCCTCTTTTTCCAGCCCGTTAATTGCCTTAACCGCGTACGGGGTCGAAGCACCTATACCCAAAAGATTGCATGTAAGGTTCGTGGCTATGGCGGCGCAAGCCTCGCTGTCCTGCGTTTTAAAAATTTTGGCGCAGGCAGGCTTTAAAAGTTTTGCCGCCTTTTGGTTTATGCCGCAATTTTCGGCAACGGCGGCAATACCCATCCATACGGCGTAAATGCAAAACAGGGTAACTGCCACGCTTAAAGATTGTTTTGCCCCGCCCAGCAGGCAGGTTAAAAAATCCTGCGGCGAGGTAAACGCGAGTATTGCCGCCGACAGTATAAAAATTGCCGTAAATATAGCGTTCATATTTTATTTTTATGAGTCGGCTTTTTATTATATGCGCCGTAAATATTTTACAATTTATTTAATATATGGTATACTTTTTGCTGTTAAAGATATCTTTCGGGAGGATTTTACAAGTGGCTGAAAAGTTCTATATAACAACTGCGATAACGTATACTTCGGCAAAGCCCCATATAGGCAACACGTACGAAATGATACTGTCTGACGCGCTGGCGCGTTTCAAGCGTATGCAGGGGTACGACGTGTTCTTTATGACGGGCACAGACGAACACGGGCAAAAGGTAGAAACCAAAGCCAAAGAAAAGGGGGTAAGCCCCAAGGAATACGTCGATTTCTATGCCGCCGAAGTAAAGCGGATATGGGATTTAATGGGCGTTTCTTACGATAAGTTTATTCGCACTACCGACGATTACCACGAAGCCCAGGTGCAAAAACTTTTTAAAAAGTTCTACGAACAGGGCGATATATATAAAAGCGAGTACGAGGGCATGTATTGCACCCCCTGCGAAAGTTTCTGGACGGCAAGCCAGCTTGTAGACGGCAAGTGCCCCGACTGCGGAAGGGAGGTAAAGCCTGCAAGGGAAAGCGCCTACTTTTTTAAAATGGGCAAGTATGCAGACCGCCTTGTAGAACACATAGCGTCCCACCCCGAATTTATCCAGCCTGCTTCGCGCAAGCACGAGATGCTGAATAACTTTTTGCTTGCCGACGAGTTTATAGGCAAGTCCGACGAGGAACTTGTAGAAGCTGCCCATATGGGTACGCTTAAAACAAAGCTACAGGACTTGTGCGTAACCCGCTCCACGTTTAAATGGGGCGTGCCCGTAAGTTTCGATACCGACCACGTCGTGTACGTATGGCTGGACGCTCTGGTAAACTACATCACGGGCATAGGCTTCGATACCGAAAACCCGTCGCAGCAGTTCAAGCACTATTGGCCCGCCAACGTCCACGTTATAGGCAAGGATATAATACGTTTCCACACAATTTATTGGCCCATTTTCCTTATGGCTATGGGGCAGCCTTTGCCCGAACACGTCTTCGGCCACCCCTGGCTTTTGCAGGGCGGCGACAAAATGTCGAAGTCACGCGGCAACGTGCTTTATGCCGACGACCTTTCTTCTGTCTTCGGCGTGGATAGCGTAAGGTACTACGTGCTCCACGAAATGCCCTTCGAGCAGGACGGCACAATAACCTGGGATCTTGTATGCGAAAGGCACAATTCCGACCTGGCGAACACTTTAGGCAACCTTGTTAAACGTACCGTATCAATGGCGAATATGTATTTTGGCGGAACGCTTAAAGACGGCGGCGTGTATGAGGAATGCGACGACAGCTTAAAGGCTGTGGTAATGGCTGCAAGGGACAGGGCGGCTGCAAAGATGGACGAATTTAAGGTGGCTGACGCCTTAGACGAAATATGGGCGATATTCCGCCGTGCAAATAAATATATAGACGAAACTACCCCCTGGATATTGGGCGGGCAGCCTGAAAAGAAGGATCGCCTTGCAACGGTAATGTATAACCTTGCCGAAGCTATAGCCGTAGGCGCAAACCTTATAAAGCCCTTTATGCCCTCTTCAGCAGATAAAATTTTAGCCGAAATAGGGGCATTGGATAGGGAATATGCCTCGATTAACGTGTTTGGCTGGCAAAAGGAATACAAAGTGACGGCTACCCCCGCAACGCTTTTCGAAAGGCTTAAGATGAACGATTTGCAGCCTAAAATAAACGAGATTATGGACAAGCAGAAACCTGCAGAACCCGCCCCCGTAAACGACGAGGTTAAGGAGACTATAACCATAGACGACTTTGCCAAAGTCCAGATGAAGGTGGGCACGGTGGTTGCCTGCGAAGCCGTTAAAAAGAGCAAACTTCTGCACGAGACTATAAGCATAGGCGGGGGCAAAACGCTCTCCGTTTTAAGCGGGATAGGCAAGCAGTACACGGCGGAAGAAATGGTGGGCAAAAGAGTGGTGGTAGTTACCAACCTGCCTCCCCGCGAAATGAAGGGGCTTTTATCTGAAGGCATGATAATATGTGCCGAAGGACCTGACGGAACTCTTTCTGTGGTTTCGCCCGAAAAGAACGTGCCCGACGGGAGCATCCTTTCGTGATATATACCGACGTGCATTGCCACCTTACGGGCGGCGAATACGGCGACATATCCGCCCTTATAAAGTCGGTAAACGATGCGGGCGTGGGGCTGGTTATCACAGCGGGTTTTGATATACCGTCGTCCGAGCAGGGCGCAGCCCTTGCCGAAAAGTACGGTTGTGTGTATTTTACGGCAGGCTTTCACCCTACCGAGCTTAAAAAGTACAGGCAGGGTGATCTGGATATAATAAAAGATTTATGCGGGCATCCCAAATGCGTTGCCCTTGGTGAGATCGGGCTCGATTACCATTACCCCGATACCGACAAACCTTTCCAGAAAGAGATGTTTGAAAAGCAGCTTATTCTCGCACATAGCCTTGGTATTCCCGTGCAGATTCACAGCCGCGATTGCGCTGAGGATATGCTCAAACTATTAAAGGATAATAAAGGCCTCTTGGCAGACGGCGCTCTTATGCACTGTTATTCCCATTCCGCCGAGATGGCTGCCGAGTTTTACAAGCTGGGAATATACTTTTCTTTCGGGGGAACTTCCACATATAAAGGCAGCAAACGCGCCCGTAAAGCCATTGCAGCCATCCCCGAAGACAGGCTTTTGACCGAGACTGACAGCCCGTACCTTCCGCCTGCCTCAAAATACGGCACATTCCCCAATACACCCGCAAGTATCCCCGAAATAACGGCAAATATGGCGCGGATAAAGGGGGCAGAAGATAAGGCTTTTGCCGAGATGGTAAGGCAGAACGCCATGCGGCTTTTTACAAAAATTACTTTATAAAGTCGAAGGAGCACGGCAAAATGCCGTACCCCTTTTCCTCTTTTCGTAAGGTAAAACGTTTCCAACGCTTACATATACAGTATAGGTTTTGCGGCAAATATTATACGCTTTGCACGCAGGTAAAATTTGGTTTTGGATATGCAGGATAACAGTGTAGGCAAAGCGCTTGCCGCAAGCCGCTTTAATTTTAAAAAAAAGTTCGGGCAGAATTTTATAACGGACGAATTTTTGCTCGACGATATAGTTGAATGTTCGGGCGTGTACGGCGGCTTGGTGGTGGAAATCGGATGCGGCGCGGGCACTTTAACCCGCTCTATCGCAAAACACGCGGGTAAAGTTCTGGCTTTCGAGATAGACAGGGATTTAAAACCCGTACTTGAAATTACCCTTGCCGGGGTTAATAATTGCGAGGTGGTTTTCCGAGACTTTATGAAGGTGGATATGAAGGAGTTTGAAAGAGATATCCCCGCCTATAACGTTATCGCCAATCTGCCTTACTACATTACCACGCCCCTTGTTATGAAGTTTATGGAGCAGTCGCAAAAATGCCTCTCTCTTACCGTTATGGTGCAGGAAGAAGTGGCGTTGCGCTTTTGCGCCGAGGCTGGAACGCCTGACTATGGCGCGATAACGGCAGCCATAGCGCTCCGCGGCAAATGTAAAATAGTAAAGCGTGTGCCGCGCACAATGTTCTATCCCCAGCCGAATGTAGACAGCGCCGTCGTGCGTATAGATATAACCGACGGCAATATAGCCGTAAAGGACGGGACGATGTACAAAAAGGTGGTACGGGCGGCCTTTTCTTCAAGGCGAAAGACGTTAGAAAATAATCTTATGCAGGCTTTCGGCGTTAAGCGCGAAAGGGCTGCCGAATGGCTTGACAAGGCAGGTTTCAGCAGTATGGTGCGCGGGGAAGAACTTTCCCCCGCAGAGTTTGCTTTGCTTGCAGATACAATAAGCGAAAATTAAATTTAAGCCCCGCCATGAATTTTCACGGCGGGGCTTAACGGTAGATTATGGCAAATGGTGTAGTCTTATTTTTCCAGATATTCGGGCGAGGTAAATATGCGCGTGCACAGCACAGTCATATCGTCTTTCGCGACGCCTTCCGTACGATTCAGCGCACCGCTTAAAATTTCGTCTGCAAGATTTTGCGGGTTAAGCGGCTTCAGCGGCTGCAAAAATTCCACGAGTTCGGGGGTAGAGCTGAACGCCTCGGTTATGCCGTCGCTCATAAATATCAAAAAATCCCCGTCCTTAAGCTGTTCGCTTGCCACTGTGGGCTTTAGGTTATCTAAAATTCCGAGCGGAAGGCTCTGGCTTTCCACGATTTTTATCTCGCCAGAACGCAGTATCGCCGCCACGGGCGAGCCTATTTTTATAAGCTCTGTACTGCCGTCGTTTAAGTTTACCGAGCCTATGTCTATGCAGGTAAAGCGTTCGTCGCGGCTGAACGATATAAGTTTATTTATAGTGTCAAGCACCGTTCCCTCGGGCATCTCCGCCCTGTAAAAAGCCTCTATAAGAGATATCGCCGTGCGCGAGACCTTGCGGGCGTACTCGCCGCTCCCCATTCCGTCAGAAAGCGCCATTAAAAAGCGGTGTTCGTTTATGCGTATTACCGTATATGTGTCGCCCGAAGCTTTTTCGCCCTTTTTGCGGCAGGTAGCCACGCCGAACACTGCGTCTAAGCGGGGCGGCCTTGAAAATATATAGCAGTTTTTATCCCCGTCGCAGCTCAGCTTGTCTTTAAGGGCAAAGTGCCCGCCTATCGCCTGACCTATGGCGCGTTCGGCTGTAGCAATATTAACCTTGCCCGCTATAACGGCGCACACCTCGGTATGCTCGTCGCCGCTTACCATAAGTTCGGGGCAGGAAATTCCGCTTGCCGCCAGTCTATCTTTTATGCGTTTATGTTCTTCGCCGTCTGTCTTAGTCTTTTTACACAGTTCCACGGCGCAATTTTTAAGTACAAGGGAAACGCCCTTTGACTGTTCGGCGAGCAACATTCTCCCCGACCTTGCGTTTTCAGCCTCGGTCATATAGCGGCGGTATTCGGCAAGCAGCCCGTTAAGAAGGGCAATAAGTTCTCCCGGCTGGCTGCAATTCTGGGTAATGTCGGGCGGCAGGTCTATAATGCTTACCTTGCCTTTTACCGTTCCCGCGTCTATAAGTTTGCCGAAGCCCGTGTATACAGAAGTTCCCTCGCATCTTGGGCGGCGTACGCAGTCTTTGCAACACTTATCCCGTAGTTCCGTAAAGATGCGTTTTTTAACGGCGTAGTCGTCTGCTGTCTCGTCCATTGCCTTAAAGGCACATTCTATTTCACGGAATACCTGCGATATGCGGAACAGCTTTTCGCCCGTGCGTTCCCTTTCTCGGTTTACAGCGGTGTCGGTGAGCTGTTTCTGCAATGTGATTTTATCCCTTAATTTTTTTATCTGCTTTTCTGGCGGTATGGCAGACAGGGCGGCGCATGCTGCAAGGGCGATGGCTTTAATTACCGTCGGGGCAATTTCCCCGCCGAAGTAGCCTTGCGTGTAGGCGTAAGCGCAGACTGCCGCGCACACTGCAAGGCAGGGCGCTACTTTGCCCGCGTGGCAAAAGATAAGCCCGAAAAGGCATATAATTATGTAGGCGGTAAGCGGCGCGGCGGTAAGGGTGGTTACGGCTGGCGGCACGCTTAAAGCGGCGGCGCATATGATTGCCGACGGCGACTTAAAAAACCTTACGCACATGGCAAGCGCGAACAGGCTGAATGCAAGGTAGGCAAACCCGCCCGTAAGGTTTACAGCCCCTATGCCCGTTGCCGCATACACTGCCGCCGCGCACACGATTTCATCTTCTTTAAGGCGGCATCTGCCAAGGCGGAAAATGCAGGCATAGACCACTTTATAGCCGAAAAGGCAAAATACCAGCACGGCGGCAGCGGCAATACCTTTTACGGCGTATTCGCCGCCGAATATGTCTGCGTCTATTCCCGCCCATTCAGAGAATATAACATAGGGCGCTAAGGTAACGCACATATATGCGGCAGCCTCGTACTTTATCTTGCGCCCCGTCTTCCTGTAAATCAATGTAACAGCGAGGGGGAATAGGGCTTCGAACAGAGAGCATAAAAGGGAAACAAGGTTAAAGTGTACCGCCGAGCAGGCTATGTAAATAAGGGGAGTAGCCACCGCGTTGCCTCCGCAGATAAGCAGCGGGAAGTACAGGCAAAGGGATAGCGGCACTCGGCTTACAGTCCCGTTTAAAAACACGCAGCACGCGGCGAATATTATATATAAAAAACAGCTTTTTACATTTATTTTAATGGGCATACCAAAATTATACAGTAACCTATTTTGAATAATTTGTCTTATAATAAATGTATATGGCAAAAAATAAAGGGTTTGCCCGTAGGCAAACCCTTAAAAAACATGATTTTATTTGTTTTTTATGCTTGCAAGGTAAACCATAAGCACCGAAATGTCGGCAGGGTTTACCCCTGGGATTCTCGATGCCTGCCCCAAAGAGGCGGGGCGGATTTTTTCTAACTTTTCCCTTGCCTCTAACCTGAGTCCCTCTATTTTTAGGTATTCTATATCGGCTGGCAGAGTTTTTTCTTCTAACTTTTTGGCTTTCTCTATCTGCTCAAGCCCCTTTTTAAGATAGCCTTCGTACTTTAAAAATATCTCGGCGGATTGCTTTACCGAAAGGGATACACCCCCTAATATGCCGTAAGTATTGCAGATATCGCCGAGCGGTATGCCCCGCTTTACCATATCCGCGTAGCTTACCGCCTTATCGGGCTTTTCCATATTATGGCTTAAAAACAGCTCTGCCGCGTCGTCTGGCTTTACTTTGCCCTGTAAAACGGTAAGGGCGTCTTCGTACGCCGTTTTTCGTGCAAGATATTTTTCGTACCTTTGGTCTGTAACAAGCCCGCAGCGCCTGCCTATTTCTGTAAGGCGGAAGTCGGCGTTGTCCTGCCTTATCTCCAGGCGGTGCTCTGCGCGGGAGGTCATCATTCTATAAGGTTCGTCCGTACCCTTTGTTACCAGATCGTCGATAAGAACGCCTATATACGCCTGATCCCTGCCCAGTATAAGGGGCGGCATATTGCGCAACTTAAGGCTGGCGTTGAGCCCTGCTATAAGTCCCTGGGCCGCCGCTTCTTCGTAGCCAGAAGTGCCGTTTATCTGCCCCGCAGTGTAAAGACCCGAAACCTTTTTAAATTCAAGGGTGGGGTATACATCTAACGTGTCTATGCAGTCGTATTCTATAGCGTACGCGTACCGCATTATATGGCAGTTTTCCAGCCCCGCGACCGTCTTGTACATGGCTTTCTGCACGTCGTGCGGCAGCGAGGTAGACATTCCCTGTATATAAACCTCGTTGGTGTCCGCCCCTTCGGGTTCAATAAACAGCTGGTGGCGCTCCTTGTCTTTAAAGCGTACCACCTTTGTTTCTATCGAGGGGCAGTACCTTGGCCCTGTAGAGCTTATAGCCCCGTTGTAAAGGGGGGCACGGTCAAGGTTAGAAAGTATAATTTCGTGCGTTGCCCCGTTAGTATACGTCAAATAACAGGGGGCTTTGTTCTTTAGCGGGCTGTCGTTAAGGTAAGAAAAGGGCAGTATATCCTCGTCGCCGTTCTGTATTTCGCATCTCGTGAAATTTACGGTGCGTTTATCCACCCGCGCGGGAGTGCCCGTTTTAAACCGCCTTACGTTGTAGCCTAACTTTATAAGGTTTGCCGTAAGCGCGGTGGCGGGGGCAAAGCCGTTAGGGCCGCTCTCTTTAATAACCTCGCCCGTTATAGTCTTGGCGTTAAGGTAAACGCCCGTGGCAATTATTGCTGCCTGGCAGTAAAATATGCCGCCATACGTGGTTTTAACGCCCGTAACTCTGCCGTCTTTGGTAAGAATTTCAGCCGCTTCACCCTGTACTATGCTTAAATTATCGGTGTTTTCAAGGGTGCGCTTCATTTCGGTGTGGTAAGCGTTTTTGTCTGACTGGCATCTGAGCGACTGCACGGCAGCGCCCTTGCCTACGTTTAACATTCTTATCTGCAATGCCGTTTTGTCGGCATTTACGCCCATCTCACCGCCCAAAGCGTCTATTTCGCGCACGAGATGCCCCTTCGCCGTGCCGCCTACCGAGGGATTGCACGCCATAAAGGCTATGCTGTCCAGGTTTAACGTAAGCATAACCGTCTTAAGGCCCGTGCGTGCGCAGGCAAGGGCGGCTTCGCACCCCGCGTGCCCAGCGCCTATCACGGCAACATCAAATTGTCCTTCGCTGAAATCGTCCATAATAAAATAAATTAATGCCGTACTATGGCTTGATTACCCAAATACTGCCCGTGATTTAATCGACGGGCAGAAGGTTTATTTTTTAAGTATTATATTTTTTATATCGTCTACGTCTTTTGCGATTTTATCGTTTATGCGGCACATTTCTTCTACCTTGTCGCGCGAGTACAGCACGGTGGTATGGTCGCGCCCGCCGAGTTCCTTGCCTATAGAAACAAGGGGAAGCGTTAAAAGGTCGCACATAAGATAGCAGCATATCTGGCGGGGAATTACAATCTCTTTTTTCTTGCTCTTGCCTACAATCTCTGCCCGCGTTATGTGGTAAAAAGAGGTGACGGCGTTTATTATAACGTCGGGGGTTATTTCCTCTTTGCCGCTTTCTGATACCGCTTCGTTAAGGGCGCTCCGCGCGAGCGAGACGGTAATGGGAACTTCGTGCAGTTTAGAGGCGAATATTACCTTGGTAAGCCTGCCCTCGAGCGTTCTTACGTCGTCGCCGCTGTCCTGCGCAAGAAAGGTAAGCACGTCGCTTGGTACAACGCATTTCTTTTCGAAAGCCTTACGTTTTAATATGGCTACCTTTGTTTCAAAGTTGGGCGGCGTTATGTCAAACGACAGCCCGCCTGAAAATCTTGTTCGCAGCCTCTCTTCAAGGGCTTCAAGCTCTTTAGGCGAATGGTCAGAAGAAATTATAATTTGCTTGCCCTTGGCTACCAGTTCGTTAAAGGTGTGAAAGAATTCTTCCTGTACAGCCTTTTTATTTTCTATAAATTGTATATCGTCTATTATAAGCACGTCTGCAGTGCGGTAGTGCTGCCTTAATTTTTGCCCCTTGTCGCGGGAATCAGACCCTCTGCCCGTAAGTATGGTATCGATTATTTCGTTTACAAACTGTTCGCTCGTTACGTAAATTACCTTTAAATAGGGCTTTTCGCGAACGACTTTATTGGCAATCGCCTGCATAAGATGGGTTTTGCCCAAACCTGTGCCGCCGTAAATAAACAGGGGGTTGTATTCGCCCGCGGGGTTTTCGGCAACCGACATCGCCGCCCCGTACACGTATTCGTTGCTCGGGCCTACTACAAAACTTTCGAAGGTGAATCTCGGGTCAAGATTTTCGGGGGCAGAAAAACTTTCCTCTTCCTTGGGTGAGTTGTAAACGTAAACGTCGCTGTCTTCTACCTTAAGCCTGAAGTCCGAAAGCCCCACGTCCGCTTCAACAATGGCCGTACGCATCTTGTCGGCAAGGGTGGTGGTTATGTACTTTGCAATGCTCTCGGTGGGGGCTTGCAAAACTATGTACCTGCCGTCCACGTCCACGGGCTCAAGTTTTTCGATAAAAGTGGTGTAGTTGATGCAAGACACAAGCTCGCTCATCTTTTCTTTTATTGGGTTGTATAAAAAGTCGAAGTTTCCGTGTGTTTCCATAAGATTTGGCGTTATTTCCTTTGAATTTCCCGAAAATATTTGGTATAATAGTGTGCGGAAAGCCGATAGTGTGTAATTTTTACAGGGCTTTCCCGGAACGAATGCAAGTACAGATAGTCGGTTAATAAATTATACTACAAAAACAAACTAAAATAAAGTGTTTTAAAGCAAAAAATGCGGATAAAAAATTTAACGTTAAAAAATTTCAGAAATTACGCTTCAGAGACGTTTGAATTTGACGGCGGGCTTAACGTGCTGTTCGGCAAAAACGCGCAGGGTAAAACCAACTGCGCCGAGGCAGTTTTTTATCTTTGCACTGGTACGTCGCCCCGCGCCCGCAGGGACAGGCAGCTTATAAAACACGGCGAGGAGTCTGCCGAAATTTCTGCCGAAGCCGAAGGCAGGTACGGCAACCTCAGCATATCTGCCGTCATCCGCGAAAACGGGCGGGAGGTAAAGGTAAACGGCAGCAAAATAACCCGCAACGCCGACCTTCTGGGCAACATAAACAGCGTGTTCTTTTCCCCGTCGGAACTCCGTCTTATACAGGACGGGCCGGACGAGCGCCGCAGGTTTTTGAATATATCCATTTCCCAGCTTTCGCGCAGCTACTACACCTCGCTTATACGCTACAACAAGATACTCGAGCAGCGCAACAACCTTTTAAAAGATAAAGATTTTTCCCTTGTGATGGAGACGCTCCCCGTGTGGGACGAACAGCTTTGCCGCTACGCGGCGGTAATAGTAAAAAAGCGGGCGGAGTTTTGCGAACGGCTTTCCCCCCTTGCAAAAAAGGAACATTTTGCCCTGACCGATGGGGCGGAAGAACTGGAAATTTATCCTGAAAAATCTTACGGCGGCAGCGAAAGTGAGATAGAAGAACAGCTGTATAACGAGCTTAAGCGGGGATATGAACGCGACTTAAGGCTGGGTTTTACATGCACAGGTCCTCACCGCGACGATCTGAATATTATAATCAACGGGGCAGACGCAAAGCACTTTGCCTCGCAGGGGCAGACGCGTACGGCGGCGCTGTCGGTAAAACTTGCCGAGATGGAAATTTTTAAAGAGTATTCGGGCGAGTACCCCGTGCTTATTTTAGACGACGTAATGAGCGAGCTTGACCTGCCAAGGCGCAAAAAACTTGCCGAACGGGCGCAGGGCATGCAGACCATTTTAACCTGCACCCACGCCGAAAGGGTGCTGTACGGCAGGCAGGCTAAAAAAATCCGCATAGAAGGGGGAGTAATTAAAAGATGAGGGCAGACCTTCATTTACATTCCTATTATTCCGACGGGCTGGTTTCCCCCGCATATATAGCCGAAACATGCAAAAAAAACGGCGTAATTTTTGCTTCGCTAACTGACCATGACAACGCGTACGGCACGGCGGAATTTGCCGAAGAATGTAAAAAACAGGGCGTTAAATGCGTGGCGGGGATAGAGGTATCCGCCTACAAAAACGACGTGAAAATTCATACGCTCGGCTACAATATGGATCTTTCGCACCCTGCGTATAAACAGTTCGAAAAGTATATTTACAGCGGTTCGGAAGAACGTATCGGCGAGGTGCTTTTCAAACTCGGCAGGGAGGGCATAGATATTTCCATGGGCGACGTGTGCGCCCAGAGGCGGTGCGAAAAGTCGCCATTTCACATAATGTACGTGGCGTTTGCTGCGGCAAAAAAGGGCTACGCCGCCAAGGCGGGCGATTTTTATATAAAATATCTCGCCCCGGGCAAAGTAGCATATTCGGGGCGGTGCAGGCCAACCCCAGAGTACGCGCTCGAAGTTATTAAAAAAAGCGGCGGTATATCCTCGCTCGCCCACCCGGGAAGAATTACTTTAAACGGGGATGAAAAAATAAAACTTATACAGTTAATGAAGTCCTGTGGCCTTGACGGCATAGAAGCAGTTTATTCGGGGCATACTATGGGGGAAACGGCATACTATAAGGAGATAGCCGCAAAGTATTCCCTGCTTGTCACTGGCGGATCGGACACACACTATTCCACGGGCAACCGCGAGATAGGCACGCCCGAATTTTACCCCTCGCAGGAACTTTTGTCGGCTTTGGGTATAAATTGAAGGGACGGCTTAAAAAACTGTTTGTAATAATTCTTGCGTCCGCGTTCGCCGCGGGCGCTTTTATATTTTGCGCGTTAGACGCGCGGCTGCCCGCGGGCGTTTATATGGGCGGGGTAGACGTGGGCGGATTAACCCGCAGGCACGCGGCTGAGGCGGTGCGCGAAGATATTTTAAATAATCTTAAAGGCAAATCGCTCACAGTGCATTCGGGCGGTGACGTTTATGTCTTCCGCTATCCCGAAATTAATTTTAAAGACGATGCCGCAAAGGTGGCGCAAAAAATTACTTCGGCAGGGAAATATGCCGTAAACGTGCGGTACTATCTTAACGGGCTTGACGGCGTTGTTTCGGGCATATGCACCGCCCGTTCGCAGGTAAAAAGAGAGCCTTGTGCCATTTTTAACCCCGCAGGCGGCGCTGCCTTCGAATACGAAAGCGGCAAAAAGGGGGTGTACCCCGACAAAGCCCGCCTTGCCGCCGATATAAAAAATTCGCTTGGCGGCAGTTTTGCCGACGTGTATTTGCATACGCGGGAATTTTCGCCGTCGGGCACTCTGGGCGAGGTTATGCAAAGCACCGTGCTTTTAAGCTCTTTTACCACCTATTTTGACGGCAGCAACGCAGACCGCGCCCATAATATAGCGCTTGCCGCCCGTCGGATATCGGGGTGCGTACTCCGCCCCGAAGGGGTATTTTCCTTTAACGAAAGCGTGGGCGCTCGCACAAAGGAACGCGGGTTTAAAATAGCCAAGGTAATTATGGGCGGCAGGTACGTCTACGGCATAGGCGGCGGGGTGTGCCAGGTTTCTACCACGCTGTACAACGCCGCATTGCTCGCGGGGCTCAAAGTTACCGAATACCATCCGCATAGCCTGCCCGTAAGCTACGTAAGCCCTTCGCGCGACGCAATGGTGAGCGGCACGTACTGCGACTTAAAATGCAAGAATATATCTGATTGCCCCGTGTATATACGCGTTTTAACGGGGAATAACTACGTCCGCTGCGAAATTTACGGCAAAAGCAGCGGGTACACCTATTCGCTGGATACAGAGTACCTTGAAAATGCCGAAAACGGCGGTATAAGAAGCAGGTGTTTTTTAACGAGCATAAAAGACGGCGAAAGTGTTACATCTCTTTTGCGAACCGATAGTTATCTGCCCGACGCGCGGCACGGCTGAAGCCATAATTTTAACAAAACCCCGTTATTTCTATTGTTTTTTCGGCTTGATTATGTTATAATGTAATGTAGGTATTGCTTTGTTTTAAATACGAAAAAATTTTTTGCAGGTTTATATATGATAAAAATTATTGTAGACGCGATGGGCGGCGATAATGCTCCCGCTTCTAACGTCGAGGGCGCTGTCACGGCGCTCAATGCAGACAGCGACCTTTACATCATTCTCGCCGGCAGGCAGGAAGATATCCAGGCAGAATTAAAAAAGTACAAGTACGACAGTTCCCGTATGGAAATTATGGACTGCCGCGACAGCATAGGCATGAACGACATTCCCACCGAGGCTATAAAGCGCAAAGAGGCGTCTTTGGTAAAAGCATACTGGGCGCTTAAAAAAGAGGACGATATAGCCGCCCTTGTAACGGCGGGTTCTACGGGCGCGACTATAGCCGGCGGCCAGATAATACTCGGCAGAATAAAGGGCGTAAAGCGCGCAGCTCTCTGCCCCGCCATACCCAATTCCCGCGGCGGGTATACCCTTTTGTGCGATTGCGGCGCTAACGCAGAGTGCAAACCCGAGATGCTTTGCCAGTTCGGCGTTCTCGCTTCGGCTTATGCAGAGGCGGGCTTCGGCATAAAAAACCCCAGAGTGGGGCTTTTGAATAACGGCACGGAAGAACACAAGGGCGATCCCCTGCGCCAGACTACCTACCAGCTTATGAAAAAGATGGACGTTATTAACTTTGTGGGCAACGTGGAAGGCAGGGATATAATGATGGGCGACATAGATATAGCCGTTGCCGACGGCTTTTCGGGCAACGTGGCGTTAAAGTCTATGGAAGGCTGCGGCAAGCTTGTTTTAGGCATAATGAAGAAGGAGTTCAGCGCCAGCTTGCGCACTAAGCTCGGCTATCTTGTAATTAAACCCGCCATAAAGAAAATGCGTGCCCAGCTCGATTTCGACGGCATGGGCGGGGCGTTATTACTGGGGCTTAAAAAGGTGGTGGTAAAGAGCCACGGCTCGTCCAAACCCAGGACTATAGCGGCATCGATAGCCAACGCTGCCCAGATATACCGCAACAATCTTGTGGGCAGGGTAGAAGAATTGCTTGCCGGCGTAGACTGGCAGTCGCTTGTGCCTAAAGATGAGTAATGCCGCAATTACAGCTTTACAGCAAAAACTCGGATATACTTTTAAGGATATAAGCCTTTTAGAAAGGGCGCTTACACATTCTTCGGTATCGCAGGATAATAACAACGAACTGCTTGAATTTCTCGGCGATTCGGTTATACAGCTTGTAGTAACTTACGAAATTTACAAGCAGGGCGGCACAGAGGGCGACATGACCGAGGCAAGGCAGAGGCTTGTTTCTCACACGCCTTTAAAGCAGGCGTCGCTCTCTCTGGGATTACCTTCTCTATTGCAATACAGCGGCTCTCTGGGCAGCAAGGCGTTATCTTCTGTTTACGAAGCCGTAGCAGGCGCGATATACTGCGACGGGGGCATTGCCGAAGCCGAAAAGTTTGTAAAAAACACTTTACTTGCCATCCACGCGCAAGCACCCGAAAATTACAAAGGGGAATTGCAGGAATTTGTGCAGGCGGATGGCGGCACGCTGCCCTCTTATAAAAC
>JAJQII010000068.1 GCA_021199295.1 Clostridia bacterium | reverse complement strand
TAGTGCCGAGGCAGTTGAAGATGCAGAATAAGATCCCGCAGAAGAACCCGCAGATGAACCTGTAGAAGAATTTGACACGGTTGAAGAACCTGCAGAGGAAGCTGTGGAAGAAGCCCAGGCAGAAGAACCCACAGAAGAACCTACAGAAGAACCTGCTGAAGAGGCAGAGGAAGAACCTGCCGAAGCCGAAGAAACTGAAGATGCTGACGAGGAACTTATTACGGTAAGCGACCTTGTAGACGAAGACGAACTCGACGGTGACGATTCCATAGCAGACCTTCTTGAAGACGTAAACGAACAGCCGGCTGAAGGCGAAATCGTTCCCGACGGAATAGAGGGAATATCCAACGGCGGGGTTGACTTCGCTAACATGATGAAGTATAACCGTTCGTTTATCGCAAGGATTATACAGAGCAATGACGACGTTAAGCGCTATTACGGCCAGGTCAAGAACGCTATGCTCGCGTACAAAAAGGTCAACTCCTCTATAGCATGGGGCGCTGAACGCTTCAACAAGGGCAGGGAAACAATCGCTAAATTCAAGATCAGGGGCAAGACGTTATGCCTTTACCTTAACCTTGATTCCAATGAATATAAGACTTCTGTTTACCACCACGTAGACGTAACCAATAACAAATCTATGCGCGGCACGCCTATGATGGTCAAGATAAAGAGTCCCCTCGGCGTTAAGAAAGCAATAAGGCTTATAGACGAAATGCTTGCAAAACGCAACGGCGAAAAGAGGGTTATCCAGGAAAGGGATTACGCGGCGATGTATCCTTACGAAACGATTGAAGAACTCATCGAAGACGGTCTTGTAAAAGACGTAAGCAAAAACAAATAAAAACATAGGAACATTGGTTGGGGGTTGATTTTTCAGCCCCCAAAAATGTGTCCTTAAAGTCCTTATGAGCTAAATTAAGGCAAGGAATTATTTTTGGAAAACGAAGTAAAAAAGAAGACTAAAACAACAAAAAAATTGCGGGTAAAAAGGGTAAACAAGCCCTCACAGTCTAATACGCAGCCTGCTAAAGAAAATTCGCCCGTACGGGCAGATATCCCGCAAAAAAACAAGGTAAAAGCAAAAACCATACAGGTAACAAAAAAACAGGTGCAGGCAAAAAAGCCGCAGGCGGCTAAAAGAACAAATAAAAAGGAAAAATCAGTCAAGATATCATTCCTCGGCGGCGTAGGCGAAATCGGCAAAAATATGACGGTTATCGAATACGGCGAGGATATTATAATTATAGACGCGGGCATAATATTCCCGTCGGAAGAACTCCCCGGGATAGACCTTGTCGCGCCCGATATATCTTACCTTGTGGCTAACAAACACAAGGTGCGCGGCTTGCTTTTAACGCACGGCCACGAAGACCATATAGGCGGCGTTCCGTACCTTTTAAGGGAGATAAACGCCCCCGTGATAGGCACAAAACTTACGCTTGCTCTGGTAGATAACAAATTGCGCGAACACCGCATAAACGATGCCGAAGAGATTATAGTCTCCCCCGGCGACAGGTTAAACCTCGGCGTGTTCAGCGTTCTGTTTGTAAACGTAAACCATTCTATAGCGGGCGCTCTGGCGCTTGCCATTACCACTCCGCAGGGCGTAATATTCCACAGCGGCGATTTTAAAATAGACCTTACGCCCGTCGCCGGCGAACCCATCGATTTAAAGACCATTGCCGACATAGGCGAGTCGGGCGTTCTTTTGTATATGGGCGAGAGCACCAATATAGAGCGTGCCGGCTACACTATGAGCGAAACGGTGGTAGGCACTACTTTAGACAGGCTGTTTGCCGAAAATTCGTCGCGCAGGCTTATTATAGCAACGTTTGCGTCAAACGTGCACAGGCTGCAGCAGATTGTAGACCTCGCGGTAAAATACAACCGCAAAATTGCCCTTTCGGGGCGGAGTATGCTCAATGTTGCCGAGGTTGCCGAAGAACTTGGCGAGCTTAAAATACCCGAAGGCGTTCTTTTAGATATATCGCGTACAAAAAAACTTGCCGACAGCGAACTGGTAATAGTTTCCACGGGCAGCCAGGGCGAACCTATGAGCGCCCTTACGCGCATGGCGAACGGCGATAACCCGTCGGTTACGGTGGGAGAAAACGATACAATAATAATTTCGGCAAACCCCATACCCGGCAACGAAAGGGATGTTTACCGTGTTATCAACAACCTTTACCGCAAGGGGGCAGAGGTAGTCTACGAACGGCTGGAAAATATCCACGTATCGGGACATGCCTGCCGTGAAGAACACAAGATAATGCACAGGCTTTTAAAGCCCAAATTCTTTATACCCGTCCACGGCGAGTACCGCCATTTAAAAAAACACGCGGAACTTGCTGAACAGCTTGGAATGAAGCCGTGTGATATATTTGTTCCAGATATAGGCAACAGCGTGCTTTTAACTTCTAAAACGTTAAAGCAGACGGATAACGTGCCCTCAGGCGCAAGGCTTATAGACGGCGACGGCATAGAGGACGAAAAGGCAAGCACGGTAATGGCAGACAGGCGTCAGCTTGCGGCAGACGGGTTGTTTATAGTTTCGGTAGTGGTCTCCGGGGGAGAGATTATAGGCGAGCCTGCGGTAAACAGCAGGGGCTTTATATTCGGCTTCCATAAAGACTATAGCGAAGAGATTAAAACGGTGATTAATAACGCCATATATGGCTACGATTTATCGGTAGGCAGTGTAGACGAGCTTAAACGCGCAATAAAAAAGACGCTTAAAAATTACCTGTACAAAAAGACCAAGCAGTCGCCTATGATAGTACCCGTCGTAGTGGAGTTATAAAATAGGCTCTCACAAATTTATTTTTCATTTGCTGCTGAAAAATAAATTTCGTGATTTGGGAGACAAACCAATCTTGCATAAATGCTGCGATTGTTATTTTCTCCCTTTTTCGTATATTTTAGGGCTTACGTATTATATAATACGAAAAATTCCCTCTTTTACCTTAAGCTGCAAGTAGGTTGCTGCAAACAGGGGCGCTTACGCACAGCAAAGCCGCACGTGCGCAACGCTATTATTTATAAAACAGCCACGAATTGCTTGCGCAATTACGTGATAAATAAGGGGTTTCACCTTATAAGAAAGTGGTAAAAATTATGTCGGATTTTAATTACGCTCACAATAACACGCAGGGCGGGGAACGCAAAACGCGTACGGCACAATTCAATAAATATAAATGTACCGACAGCCATATTTCTCTGCTGACAGAAAAACTGCGCATATATGCAAACGAGCGGGAAATCCCGACCGCGTGCGACGAAACGTTAAACTTTATATGCAATTTATCGCGCGTAAAAAACGCGAAAAACATTCTGGAACTGGGCACGGGAATTGGTATATCTGGCATATGTCTGCTTGACGCGTGCCCCGATGCGTCGCTTACCACCGTTGAAAAAAACGAGACGTTCTTTTATGAGGCACGGGGAAATTTTGGCTGGGCTAATATGGAAGGCAGGGTTGTACAGATCCTCGGCGATGCAGGAGAGAAGATAGAAGCCTTAACGGAAGAAAGTTTCGACTTTATTTTTATGGATAGCGCAAAGGTGCAGTATGTAAAGTACCTGCCCCGCCTTAAAAAGCTTTTAAAAAAGGGCGGCGTAATAGTTGCCGACGACGTTCTCCTTTACGGCTGGGTGACAGGCGAGGAGCAGCCGCCAAAAAAGCGGGAAGCCCTTGTAAGGCACATAAAGGAATATATAGACGCCGCGATATCCGACGGCGAACTTTCTACCACAATAATAGATATAGGCGACGGGATAGCCCTGTCAGTAAAAATTTAAGCCTGTGTAAACGGCATTGCCGTTTTTTTACATTTTTTTATCTTTTTCAGGGTTGCCTTTTCAATGCTGTTGCCTTATAATTAGAAAGTAAAACGGTTTAAGGAGGAATAACGTATGGAAGAAATAAACGAAACGAAAGACGAACTGCTTTCCTTGCTTTCCTCTGACTTGACAGAAAGCCAGCTTGCCGAAAGGCTATCCGATTATCACCTTGCCGACATAGCGGCATTATATCCCGAACTTGACGAGGCTACCCGCCTTAAGATAGAAAGTCTGCTTTCGCAAGACGAACTTGCCGATCTGTACAGCTATATAGACAACGCCGAAGACTATCTTAATAAAATGGACAGGGACCGTGCCGCCGACATTATCGAATCGATGGATGCCGACGACGCCGTGGACGTCCTTGATAATTTAGAAGAACAGACGAGAAGCGAACTTATCGGTCTGATGGACGACGAGGCTGTAGAGGATATAAACCTTATAAGCTCTTACGGGGATAACGCCGTCGGCAGTATGATGACCACAAACTTCATACTAATACGCTCTGATATGACGGTGAAGCAGGCTATGCGGTCTATGATAGACCAGGCGTCTGACAACGATAACGTCTCCACCGTTTATGTAGAAAACGCAGATGGCGTTTACTGTGGCGCTATCAACCTCAGGGATCTGATTGTTGCCCGTGAAGGTACGCCGTTAGACGATATAATAATGACCTCTTACCCGTCGGTTTACGCCGATGCTGAGATATCCGAGTGTATAGAGCGCTTAAAGGACTACGGCGAGGATTCCATTCCCGTTCTCGATAAAAAAGACGCCATTATAGGCGTAGTTACGGCAGGCGATTTAGTCGAGGCGGTAGACGAAGCCCTGGGCGAAGATTACGCGAAATTTGCAGGTCTTGCCGCCGAAGAAGAACTTAACGAGCCTGTACACAAATCAATTAAAAAAAGGCTTCCGTGGCTTGTAATTCTGCTCGCGCTGGGGCTTTTGGTCTCTATGGTTGTCAGCGCTTTCGAAACGGTTATTGCGGGACTGCCTATAATAGTATCCTTCCAGTCGCTCATACTCGATATGGCGGGCAACGTGGGCACACAGTCGCTGGCTGTCACCATACGCGTTCTTACCGACGAGAATTTAAGCCGCAGGCGTACGCTGAAACTTGTCGGCAAGGAAATACGTGTGGGCTTTACTAACGGGCTAATGCTCGGCACGTGTTCTTTTGCCGTAATAGGCGCGTTTTTGTGTATATCCAATCCTGCGGGAACGGCGTTTATGATATCGGCGTGCATAGGTTTCGCACTGCTCGCCGCGATGACGGTATCCAGCGCCACGGGCACGCTTATCCCGTTGTTTTTCAAAAAAATCAAAATAGACCCTGCCGTGGCTTCCGGCCCTTTGATAACTACCGTAAACGACCTTGTGGCGGTAGTGGTATACTATGGGCTGGCATGGCTGCTTATACTTAACGCGGTGTAATATGAACGTAGAACTGCTTGCCCCTGCGGGCAATTTCTCTAAATTAAAGACGGCGCTGTACTTCGGCGCGGACGCGGCGTACGCCGGCGGAAAGAATTTTTCTCTCCGTTCGTTTGCCGATAATTTTTCGCGGGAAGAACTGGCTGAAGCCGTAAAATATACCCACAGCCTCGGGAAGAAATTATACGTTACCGCCAATATATTCGCCCGCAATTACGACTTCGGCGAACTGAAAGATTACTTTGTTTTTCTTGAAAGCTCAGGCGTGGACGGCGCTATAATCTCCGACCCGGGGGCGGTGTATGTGGCGGCTAAATGCGCACCCGCTCTGGATATACATATATCCACACAGGCAAATATCACCAACAAATATACGGTAAAGTTCTGGCAGGAACAGGGCGCTAAGCGCTGCGTGCTTGCCCGCGAACTATCCCTTGACGAAATATCCCAGATACATTCCTTTGTGCCTGATATGCAGCTCGAGGCATTTGTTCACGGCGCTATGTGCATATCCTATTCTGGCAGATGTCTTTTGTCCGATTACCTTGCGAACCGTTCCTCTAATCGGGGCGAATGTGCCCAGCCCTGCCGCTGGAACTACACTATAAGAAAGAGCGATAATTTAAGCGACAGCGGTGAATTGCAGTTATGCGAAGACGAAAGAGGGGCATATATCCTTAATTCAAAGGATTTGAATATGTCGCGACACCTTGAAGAAATGGCGGAGGCGGGCGTATGCTCCTTTAAGATAGAAGGCAGAATGAAGAGTGAATATTACCTTGCCACGGTAATCAACGCCTACCGCCGCTGTATGGACTTCGGCTACAGCCCCACGATTGAAAGCGAGCTTACCACTGCCGCCCACAGGGATTACACCACGGCATATGCCTTTGGTAAAAACCAAAGCACCGTAAATTATTCAGACAGCCAGGCAAAGGGCGACTGCGACTATATAGGCAACGTGCTGGGGGTTAATGACGGCTTTGCCGTCGTAGAGATGCGCGGCAGATTTTATTACGGGGACAGGCTTGAGGTGCTTTCCCCGACGGAAAATTTCGGTAAAAGTTTTACCGTGGGTAAAGTTTACGATTCTGCAGGGACTGAGGTTACAGACTGTAAACGCGTCCAGGAAAAATATATGGTCGAATGCCCATATGCGCTTTCATCGGGGGATATATTGCGCCGAAGGAAAAAAGTATAAAAGACTTTTAAAATTTTTAAACATATGCAGGTATCGGCATTTGTTAAACTGTTAATTTAAGCATATTACGGGGGCAATTATGGATTACGCTGTAAAAAACATATACGGTAAAATTAAAAATAAAAAGGCGTCCGTGTCCGTGCCGGGGTCTAAAAGCATAACCGCAAGGGCGCTTTTACTGGCGGCGCTGGCGCAGGGCGAATCCACGCTGTACGGCGTTCAGATGTCCGATGACTGCACCACCTTTTTAAACTGCATAAACGCCCTTGGCACTAAGACAGAGCTTTGCGGCAGTACTTTAAAAGTAAACGGCTGCGGCGGCGTTTTACCTGTAAAACAAGGCGAAATTTACGTAGGCAGCGCGGGCACGGCGGCAAGGTTTATCACCGCACTTTTAGCCTTTTCTGACGGTACTTTTACGGTAAATTCGTCCGAACAGATGAAATCCCGCCCAATATCCGGCCTTATAGATGCGCTCACATGCGCAGGTGCACAATTCACCTTTCTTGAAAACGAAGGGCGTTTCCCTTTTATTGTGACGGGCACTCGCTCGCCTTCAGAAGAAATTAAAGTAGACGTATCGCAAAGCAGCCAGTTTCTTTCCGCCGTGCTTATGGCAGCCCCCTGCACGGGCAAGACCGTTAAGATAATCCCGTCGGGCAAACACGGTATGAAATACGTGGATATGACGCTGGATATGATGTGGTCTTTCGGTGTGGATGTTGCCGCAGACGGCGGCGTATATGTGGTAAAAGGCAGTTATACGGGCAAGAAGTACGATATAGAACCCGACCTTTCGGCGGCATGTTATTTTTACGCGGCAAACCGCATACTTGGCACGGAAATAAGCGTAAACGGCGTAATGCCCCGAAGCATGCAGGGCGACGGCGAGTTTATACGGCTTATGAAAGACGGCTTTGACGGCGGCGAAATAGATATGTCGGCGTTTTCAGACCAGGCGCTTACCATGGCTGCCATTGCCCCGTATTTTACAAAACCCACGCACATATGCGGGATTGAACACATACGCAGGCAGGAATGCGACCGTATAAACGCCATTGTTAAAAACCTTACCGCAATGGGTGTAAAATGCCGTGAAGAACAGGGCGGCGTAATTATATACCCTTGCACCCCGCACGGGGCTGAGATAGAGACGTTCGGCGACCACCGCGTGGCTATGGCTTTTGCCGTCGCGGGTTTGCGTACCGACGGCGTAATTATAAAAAATGCCGAGGTTTGCAGTAAAACTTTTAAAGAATATTTCACCGTTTTAGACGGCGTTATAGATAATCTTTGCTGATATAGCCATACCGTGATATGCACAAATATTCCCGCGACAATCTGCGGCGGCATAGGAATAAATATTTCCCTGCGCAATGCGGGGATTTTTTTTGTAATTTTATTGCAGCGGCTTGCAAATAATGGTATAATAACTTAAAGGCTTTGCATATCTGCATATGCGCAAGGCAAGGGGGAGCAAAAAAATGACGGTAGAATACGGCAGTGCCTTTTATTTTATCTATCCTATAACAGAAATTTTAATCGTCATCGGGCTTTACTTCCTTTTAAGGCACAGGTCTCAAAGGGTAAAGTTCTGGGTGATTTTTGCCTTCCTTGCGTTTAACTTCGCACTGCACTTTTGCAAGTTGTTTTTCTATCCGTACAACGAATACACCGACGCCCAGAAGATACGCACAATTTCACCTGAAAATATTTGCGCAGCAAACGTGATGCTGTTCCCGTTTTTGTACCTTTCAAAAAAGCCCGTGTTAAGGGATTATATGTTTTTCGTGGGTATAATAAGCGGTTTTGCGGCAATATGGCTGCCGAGCATGGGAGACTTCGACACGTCGCAGGCGCTGTCTTTCGACGCGTTAAGGTTTTATACCTGCCACGGCATCTTGTGGATGATGCCCCTTTTGATGGTTGTTTTAGGCGTGCATAAGCTGAATTATCACCGTATATGGCAGACGCCCATAATTTATTATATAGTAATTACCATAGTACTTGCCAACGAGGTATGCCTTAAAGAGATCGGCGTAAGCACAAGATACCGCAACAACGGGTTTATATTCTATCCGCCTGACGATATGGCAGAACTGGGCATAGGTAAATTTGTGCTTGCCTTTGTGCCCTCTTGGTTTAAGCCTACGGCAGAACACGACTATTACTGGCCCATCGCGTGGCAGATTTTTCCCGTAATGATAATAGGCTGTCCTCTTGGCTTTGTAATGAGCCTCAGGTGGGAGGGCAAGCATTTTATAAGCGATATAAAGTCGGTCTATTCGGCGATAAGGCTATGGTGCTATGCTTTCCGCTTTGGCAGGAAAAAAATTCGTTACCGCAAGAAATACGGCGGCGAAAGGTGGTACAGGCAGATAGTAAAATATTTCAGGCGGCTTAAAAGGTAGCTTTACTGATAAAAGATATTTCAGGAAAAATTTATTTAAATATCCTTTGCATGACACGCGCTATATGTTATAATAGCTACGCAGGCGGGGTAAAACCGTTTGCAAAATTTTGAGTGAGGTAAAAATATGAAGTACGTATGTTCAGTATGCGGCTGGGAATACGACGAGGAGCAGGGTTACCCTGAAGGCGGCATTGCCCCAGGCACTCCCTGGAGCGAAGTCCCTGAAGATTTTGAATGTCCGCTTTGCCTTGTAGGTAAAGACCAGTTTGAAAAAGCTGAGTAAAATTAGTTTGGTTAAGCCATATCCCGCGGCGAATATTAATTCGCCGCGGGATATATCTTTTTTTTATAAAGGAAATAATTCCCCCTGGTATATGCCTTAATTAAAGTATAAAATACACGCTTATAAATTGCAGTACCGTGCCCGCGAGCACGAATATATGCCAAATACTGTGGAAGTACTTTTTCTTGCTGCCTACCCCGTAAAAGATTATCCCGAGGGTATATACTACTCCGCCGAGCAAAAGAAATATAAGCGAGGTCACGTTTAACAGTTTTAACAGCATGGGCAGGGCAAAAATTACGCACCAGCCCATTACAAAGTAGCCTGCCATGCTTATAATTTTTACGGCTTTCCAGTACATATTTATGGCGTTAAATGTAATCCCCACGGCAGCTACACCCCATTGTATGCCGAAAAGAACATACCCTAATACCGTACCGTGGAATGTAATAAGGCAGTATGGCGCGTATGTTCCCGCAATAAGCAGAAATATAGTGCAGTGGTCGAATATGCGGAATACCCTTTTTGCCTTGCCCTGGGGGAAGGCATGGTACAGGCAGCTCATTACATAAAGTATGGTTATCGACAGGGCGTAAATAATTATTGCCGCGTATTTGTAGCCTGCAGGGTTATAAGATACCGTAATACACCCGAAAATAAGTGCGAATATGCCGAATAATGCCCCTAAGCCGTGCGAGATACTGTTAAAAAGGTCTTCGCCCAAGGTGTATTTAGGCTGGTTTTCCGCACGCAGCTTTGCCTTTAACTGTTTCTTTTCTTCTTTTGTATAAAAATCTGCTTGTGATGCAAGTATGTTCTGGTTTTCCATTTTTCATCTCCTGCTTTTTGTATGGCATTGCTTTTTGCCTGTACTTATATTATGCCCTTTTTGTGTGATATTTCAACCTACCGCTATTGAAGTTGCCTCTAACCTTTTTTTGGGCGGGGGAACTGACTTAAAATCCCTTTCTATAGTTAAAAACGGGCTCTCTACCGTAAAAATTACAAACTCTACCGACGGTAGAGTTGCTCTTTCCTCAAGGGGAAAGCTAATAAGTGGCGGTATGGTAGCTGAATGGCGTTTTTGCTTGGCTTTTCTCGCGTACGCGAGAGATTCTTCGGCTACGCTCAGAATGACGGTATAAGCGACCGCCCATCACGTCATCAAAAAAGGCTGTTGCCCTTACCGCCGTTGAGACAGAATTAAAGGCAGGGGCAAAAACATTTGGCAGGCGTGTTATTCCATAAAAGGAAATTATGTGTATTTTGTCTGATTTGCACGTAAAAACTTGATTTAAAGCTAATGGTGTGTTATAATGTCATAATCTTATAGGGGAGGTGCAAAGTGTCGGTATCATATTTTTACGTCGTTATTATGCCGTATTTTTTAATAGCAATGCTGGCAGTAGCCTCCCGTTACCTGTCTGAAAGGGTGCTGTATGCCGTCATGCTTGTAATATATGCCGCTATGCTCGCCTTCGAGGTAGGTAAACAGACAGACGCTATTATGGCGGAGGGCGGATATATAATGTCTAAAGCGCCCCTGCATTTCTCGTCCACTTTTTATATTACCATAGGCTTGTGTCTTTTCGGCGGTAAAAGGGTAAGGCACGTTGGGCAGTCTGTTTTATTTGTAAGCGGGCTTATACTTGCCTTTTTAATGCTGGCAACGCCCAAGTCTATTTTCGGCGTTTCCCCGTCAGGCGTGTTTAATTCGGCGGAAACTATCCACGGCTATTTTTTCCATATGGCTGTACTTTTAAACTTTGCCGTTCTTCTTGCCCGCGGCGTATATAATCCTAAGCTCACCGACCCCGTGATTTTCGCGGCGTTCGCCTTTGTGTATGCCGCCATAGCCGCCCCCGTGGCTATTAAAACGAATACAAATTTCTGCGGGCTGGTTACTTCTTACATACCCATTCTCGAAAGTTACCGCCAGGCAAACGGGCAGGCGGCTTACCTTATTGTATATTTTGTAGGCGCGAGCGAGCTTGGCGCTATCGCCATATACATTTATCATTCTTTGCGCAATTTGTATAAAAAAATATCACTTAAGCACAATTTTAATCTTTCTGAAAAATTATTTGCACATTTAAACTGTGATTAAAGTTTGCGGTTTATATTTTCAATGCAGGCAGGGGGAAGTGGCTTTTGCCGCGTAATGCCTGCATTTATGCAATGTAAATAATATCTCAGGAGGATATTTATGAAAAGGGTCTGGAAGATTATTTTAAGTCTGGCAATCGTTTTTTCTATTTCGGCGGTAACCCTTCTTGCGGGTTGTTCGGATACAGGCGATAGCTATATAAATATTACGGCAGGCGAAAGCGGTACAGATAGCGAAAGCAGCTCTGGCAGTTCAGGCAGTTCTGAAGCAACCGACAGCACGGGTTCATCAAACACTACGGGTGATTCGGGGAATTCTTCTTCAGATAGTTCATCAAATACAATAACTTCGCTTACAGCGTCGGGGCTTAATGTGGAATACGAGGTGGCAACATCCTCGTCAGATACATACTCAGTAGCTGAAAACCTGCTTTCGGTGGTAACCGTTTATTCCGATACGCAAAGGACTTATGGTAGCAGTGGCAGTATTATGCAGCCAAGTTCAAACATGTTTACATATCGCGACGTATCCACGGGCTCAGGCGTTATATTTTCTATAGATGACGATAATGACGGATATGTATACTTTGTTACCTGCTACCACGTTGTATATAATGAAGACGAAGAACAGATAGCTGACGAAATTTACGTATATCTCTACGGTAGTGTAGACGGGGCGGAAGCTACAAGTACTAAAAGGGTTGGCTCAACAACCTATTGCACGGCTATGAACTACGGTGGCGACGCTATAACCTGCGAATATGTGGGCGGGTCGTTGGCAGAGGATGTGGCTGTGCTTAAAGCTGAAAAGCAGGACGTCCTTGACGTAAACGACAGCGTAAGGGCGGTAACGTTTGCCGAAGATTATTCGGTAGGCGACGATGCCGTGGCAATAGGCAACTACGCAGGTGCGGGTATTTCCGTAACAAAGGGTTCTGTAGCTGTTGACAGCGAGAAAATAGACCTTACCTTTGGTTCAACGACCAACGAGTACAAGGTAATGCGCCTTGACCTTAATATATATGGCGGCAATTCCGGCGGCGGGCTGTTTGATGCTAACGGTTATTATATAGGTATGGTAAACGCAATGTCTACGGTATACACAAACTATACGTTTGCCATTCCCGCAAGCAAGGTAATCGACAGCATAGAAAATATAATCTACTATTACACAGATACTAACGAGTATGATATGTATACCGCAGATCTCGGCTTAACTGTAAAGGTTGCAGGTTCGGTATATGTCTACGATGAAACAACCGACACGGGTTGCATAAAAGAAGAAGTGGCCATAGCTTCTGTTACAACGGGTTCTGCTGCCGAAAGCATGGGGCTTGAAACGGGCGATATAATTACTTCTATAACGGTAGACGGCACTGAATATGCCGTTACAAGGACTTTTGTTGTGGAAGAAATCGGGCTGATAAGTTTTGTAGACAGCGTGGTTACCGTAAGCTATACGCGGAGCGGCACTGCATACACAACAAGCGAATATACCGTTACGACGGATTGCATAGTATCACATTAAAATAAGAAATAGGGCGGCGAAAGTTTTCGCCGCCTAACTTTTAAGCAAATATTCCGCTTAAATTGTTGTAATTTTTTTTATATGGTGATATAATTACAGCATAATAAAACACAATAATTAAAAGGAGATAATTATGGCAAAGATAACTAAAGACACGCTTATTGTAGATTGCCTTAAGATAAACCCCAACAGCGCAGAAATTCTTCAGGCTGTAGGTATGCACTGCATAGGCTGCGCAATGGCTCACGGCGAAACTATCGAGCAGGCTGTATATGTTCACGGCAACGACCTTGATAAATTGCTTGCCAAACTTAACGAAGGCATAGAAGCGTAAGTTACTATCATAAAAATAAAGGCAACTTTACAGGCAGCCGCACATTCCGTGCGGCTGCCTGCATTTTACTCCCGAAAAGCTGAAAAGCGGTAGAATGGTATCTGAAAGGCGATGAGCTTAGATTGCCACGCTACGCTCGCAATGACACCCTCTCTTGCCTCCCCCGTAAGGACGAGCCAATATTTCCCCAAACAGTGTGGTACACTGTTTGGATTGGCGAGATGAGCAAACGTATATGCAAAACGTTTGCGGCGACCGAGACGGCGGGTAAATACCTTACCGCCGTTGAGACGGAATTAAAGGAGGGGTTAAAACCCTTCAGTCACGGCAAGCCGTGCCAGCTTCTACTGTGTATGCTACGCTACCTCTCAGGGACGCCTTTAATCTGTGATAAAGATAGCTGAAAGGCGATGAGCTTAGATTGCCACGGCTTTTATAAAGCCTCGCAATGACGCATTAAGTTGCTTGTCAGCACCTTTACTAATAAGCGGTATATAACAATATGTCATTGCGTGCGAGCGTAAGCGACACTCTAAGCACCTTATTGTAAAAGGTTTCAGATAATAAGGCTTAGATGGGGCTCTACCCCGTGGCAATCCCGCGCGGACGCGCGACCAGCAGGCAGGACGACAGATTAGTTATTTAAAAATAATACGTTTATTCTGATAAATTTCCGCCTTTAATCTGTGGTAAAGATAGCTGAAAGGCGTTTTTGCCTGGCTTTCCGCGAGCCGCAAATAAATTTGCTATCTGCGCCTTATTATCTGAAGTTTCTTATAGTAAGGTGCGCAGAGTGTCGGGCTTTGCCCTCGCACGCGAGATTCTTCGACTCCACTACGTTACGCTCAGAATGACGAAAAAAGCGACCGTCCATCTGTGATATTGGTGAGAATGGTATCTAAAAAGCGACCGAATACCCCGTCATCCTGCGCGAGCGTTAGCGACACTTTGCGCACCCTATTATAAAAAGTTCTATAATATGGCGCAAAACGGAGCGGCGTTAGCCGCGTAGTCGAATGGATCTCGCTGGAGCAACAGAATATTGCGGCTCGCGAACAGTCAAGTAGGGCGATCTTCAGCTATTATACGTCCCTGCAAGGGGAAAGCTCTTAAAGCGGTAACTTTATTTTCCCTCTTGCAAAGCGTGTTTTAAAGTGGTATAATTATGTTATGGAAAATTTGCAAAAGTTACAAAAAATAATAGACGGCGCTAAGCGCATAGTATTTTTCGGCGGGGCGGGCGTAAGCACGGAAAGCGGCATACCCGACTTCCGTTCGCAGGACGGGCTCTACAACCAAAAGTACGCCTATCCGCCCGAACAAATTCTTTCGCACACTTTCTTTTGTTACCATACCGAAGAATTTTATTCCTTTTACCGCGATAAAATGCTGTACCTTGACGCCGAGCCAAACGCCGCCCACCTTAAACTTGCCGAGTGGGAAAAGCAGGGCAAACTTACGGCTGTTGTCACGCAGAATATAGACGGGCTTCACCAGAAGGCAGGCAGCAAAAACGTGTTAGAACTTCACGGCAGCGTATGGCGCAACTACTGCACCCGTTGCGGCAAGTTCTATCCCGTAGAAAGTGTTGCCCGTTCTGAGGGCGTGCCCCGCTGCGACTGCGGCGGCATTATAAAACCCGACGTCGTTTTATATGAGGAAGGGCTTAACGGCGACATTTTAGAAAATTCGGTAAAGCATATAAGCCAGGCAGACGTGCTTATAATAGGCGGTACGTCGCTTAACGTATATCCTGCCGCCGGGCTTGTGGATTATTTCCGCGGCGAACACCTTGTCGTTATAAATAAAGGCCAGCCCGCAAAGAGTACCGAGGGCGCTTTATACATAGACGGCAGCATCGGCAAAATCTTTTCGCAGCTCAATTAAAATAAACGGGCATATATGGCGGGTAAAATAAATTGCTCTGGATATATGCCTTAATTACCATAATATGCCGCCAGTGCCATATTTTTGCCATTGACCGAGTAATATGCCTTTGTTATAATGTTCTCTGTAATTACTTTTACGGAGGACGTTTTTTATATGAAAGAGAAAATTATTATAGCCGCGTTGGCTTCGGTTGCCGCCTTTACGCTTGCAGGTTGCAGCAAGGTAGAAGATGAACAAAATGAATTAAGTTCTTCTGCCCTTTCAGAAGAAACCGAAAGCGGGGATATATCCGTGCAGGAAGAACAGACAGAAAGCCCGCCGACGGAAAGCGGCAGCCAGACTGAACAAGAGGGGCAGGAGGATATTTTCCCTGCTGGAGAACAGGGGAGTGGGGAAGAAAGTAAAGAAAATACTGAAGTGCAGGAAGAAGTTGCCGTTGCCGTATATATAAAGTACGTAAAGGTGACGGGCGACAATGTAAATATACGTAGCGGGGCTGGCACAGGATATTCGGTGTTGGGTTCGGCAGAAAAGGATACGCTGTATGCCTGTATCGGCGAAATGGACGGCTGGTATAAAATACGCTATCTTAATTCCACCGCTTACATATCAAAGAAATACACGTCAGAATACGAAATGGCTGCTTCAGACAATTCCATTGTGGAGAGCGTAATAGAGGAAGGCGCTAAACTTCTGGGAACGGAATACGTTTACGGCGCTGTGCGCTATCACGACGGCAAGGGCAACCTCAATAAAAACTTTACCGTTTCGGCGTTTGACTGTTCCTCCCTCACGCAGTACATATTTTATAAAGGGGCGGGCGTACTGCTCGACGTAACCACACGCACGCAGGTGGCGCAGGGTGTTACCGTTGCCAGGGAAAATCTGCAAAGGGGCGATCTGCTGTTTTTTACAAACGCGTCGCGTAAAGACAACACGGGCATAGAGAGAATAGGGCACGTCGCTCTGTACTTGGGCGACAACCTTATTTTGCATACTTCGTCTGATTATGCCAAGATAGAGGAGATGTCGCAGCAGCGCTGGGATTACTTTATACAGGCACAGCGTATGGTTTAAGCAGTGGAATAAGGCTATAAATTAATGCCGCCCGCGTAAAACGGGGCGGCATTTAGCAAAAATTTTGCTATATATATATAATATGGTATATAAAGGCGTGTAAAATAAGTTACTCGATGTTGGTAATTGTAACGGTGTACTCGGTGCAGTCGGTGTTTTTTACGGTAAGCTCGTCGCCGATCTTTTTGTGCCATACGGCTTTACCCAAAGGCGATTGCACGCCCACCTTGTCAAAACTTTCTTTATTGCCCTTTGTAAGAATAAACGTCCTCGGTTGCCCGTCCTGCTCTACCGTAACGGCGCTGTTTATTGCGGCAACGCGTTCCATGGCGTTGTCTGCTGTAATCCTGCCTGTAATAAAGTCACCCTCGGGTGCAGGGGGATTTTCAATTCCTTCCTGCTGTTCCTGTTTCTTTTTAAAGAATACCATTAAAAAGTAACACACAACGGCTAACGCCACGCATAAAAAGCCCCAGCCCAAGCCGTCGGCGTAAATAAACACAAAAACACATACAGCGGTAAGTACTACCGCTATGATACAAAATATTATCCTTAACGTCTTATACATATATAAATAATAGCATTGTGCCGTCAAAAAGGCAAGCCCTGCCGCAACAATTAATGTTTTTTATTTAAATTAGGTATAAAACTGAAAATTTTTGTCAAAATATTATAAAAATTAACGATTTTAAAAAAGTTTAAAATCTTTTGCAAATGCTTGACAAAAGTTCGCGGGTGTGTTATCTTATAAAAGCTGTCGCGAGAAAACAGCTACCACATAATTTTTAAAGGGTAAACGAAGCCTTTTAAAAAGAAAAAAATCTTAAAAAAACTTTTGAAAAACAGTTGACAAACGGATTTGAAATGTGATAGTATATAAAAGCTCTCGCAACGAGCACCGAGATTTTTCCTCGGTTTACGAAGTTTAAAAATTGAATAGAAGGAAATGAATTTACTACCATTTTGGTAGAATAAGTTTCTGTCAATAACTTTGAAGTACATTAGTACCACAAAGCAAAGTCAGCAAAGATAATGACTAATTTAGTCGAAGATAGAGCCACGGTTTGCTAAGCAAATCGGTTTTATACAATTAAACTTAAGAGTTTGATTCTGGCTCAGGATGAACGCTGGCGGCGTGCTTAACACATGCAAGTCGAATGTAGCAATACATGGCGGACGGGTGAGTAACGCGTGAGCAATCTGCCCATGTCTGGGGGATAACAGTTGGAAACGACTGATAATACCGCATAATATCGTTTGAAGGCATCTTCTTACGATCAAAGATTTATCGGATATGGATGAGCTCGCGTCTGATTAGCTTGTTGGTGAGGTAACGGCCCACCAAGGCGACGATCA
>JAJQII010000095.1 GCA_021199295.1 Clostridia bacterium | reverse complement strand
CATCTAAGCCTTATTATCTGAAATCTTTTACAATAAGGTGCTTAGAGTGTCGCTTACGCTCGCACGCAATGACAAGTAGGTGTGTGCCGCCACTAAGCTGGAACGACCGCTCCACTCGTCATCCTGAGCGGAACGGAGCGTAAGCGTAGTGCAGTCGAATGGATCTCGCGGGAGCGTTAGCGGCTCGCGAAAAGCCAAGCAATAACGCCTTTCAGTTTTCATTCTCACCGAATAAGAGCTTTCCCCTTGAGGGGAAAGTGTCCTTACCGTAGCCAAAAGCAAGATAAGGACGAATGAGGTGGAATTACAATTATGCCTTACACCTCATCTGCGCCTTATTATCAGAAACGTAATAAAATGCGGTGCGCAGAGTGTCGCTTACGCTCGCACAGTCGCGATAAATCGCACCAGCTTCCCCTCAAGGGGAAGCCTTACAGGTCGAATGATAGCTGAATATAAAGTTACTTAGATTGCCACACTCCACGGCTTTGCCGTTCCGTTCGCAATGACAAGTAACTTAGTGTGTATTTACTGATACTTAATAAAGTTATTTATTCTTCTGCAGAAGGCAAAGACTGTAAAAATTCTTCGTCACGCTCAAGGACTACCGTCCATTTATATTTTTTGAACAATGCCTTTTTGCTGCGCGAAGTGCTTACCGCCTTCCAGCCGTTTGAAGTATAAGCTTTAAGCTCTCCGTCAAAGCCCTCTTCCGAAGACCTTATAATTACAACAAGCTGTTTATTGTCCTTATTGCGGGTGACGGACTTTTTGCCCATAAGCACAGACAGCACTATCGCCGCAACAAACACCACAATAAGAACGACAATAAAAGCTATCATACCCGCTTCCATACGTCAGTCCTCTTTTTTATCTTCGCCAAGCCCTTCGTTGAACGCTGCAAATATATCCGCGCCGTCAGTGTTCTGCGAGGAATGTATAAGGTCGTAATACTCGTCGCCCGTAAAGTCGCGTTCCTTGTCGTACTCGCCGCCAAGCGCCTCTATGGCATATTTAAGCTCCTGGAATTCGGGGTAAGTTATGCCTTCTTCGTCTATCTTATCCAAAAGATAGGGCAGCGCCCTGCTGTCGCCGTAGGATGCCAGATATCCCGCAAACACCTGCACGTCGCCGCCGCAACGGAACTCGTTTAAAAGTATATTGAAAATCTCGTCGCTGCGTACGGTAACGCGCGATAAAATTTCCAACATCAGCTCGCGCTGTACTCCCTTTTTATAATAATCAAGTGCGCTGTCCGCCACCAGGTCGGCGTTTTCCTTTATGTAGTCTATGCACTGGTTTTTAAAATCCTCGTCGTTTTCAGAAACGATAATCTGCATATATAAAGGTATAGCCTCTGCCGAGCTGCCCAAGATATTGGCGGCATACTGTTTTACGCCGTCTTCACCTTTAAGAAGGGGTAAAAGCATAGGCTTGCACGAGGGGCGTTCTTCTATGGCGCGGCACAAAAATTCTGATACAGGCACGCCCTTTTTTACGTGCGAACACAGGCTTTTTACAAGTTCTTCGTCGGTAAGCGAACGGTAGTACCCGTTGGGGGAGACGCCGAGCGATTTGATTACCGTGTCGCCGAACTTTGTGTACATAGCGGGTATTATGTCCTCCCACTCACTCTCTTTATATTTCCCGACGTTATTTGAAATATATGCCGAAAGTTTTTCGTCGAACATTCCGTCAAAATCGTAAAGTTTCATAATTCCACCTCTTATAATTTACAGCCCGAGCGCCTGCAATATTTTGCCGTACCTGTTTTTATCCGCGTTGAAAAAGTCGCACACATCGAATTTTTCCAGCGAACTTTCCCTTACACCCGCCTCGGTAAGAATTACCGCCGCGAGCGTTTCGCCGTCTTTGCAAAGGTTTAACGCCTCGGCATTGGCGAGTTTATCGTACACGCGCTCTGCCGCAGCAGCAAATCTTTGGGAATATGTTTCGTCTATTATGCCGAACCGCGAGACGAGTATGGCATACGCTTCCACAAAATATTTACGTTTAAGCCTGCCAAGTTCCAGCGGATAGATATCCACGCACTTATATATGTTGCAGATAACCACGCCGAACTGGTTTTCCTTGTTGCGCTCGCATACCGTACGCAAAATGGAAATTTTAAGATTATCGGGCAGAAAGGCGTTTAACAGCAGGTCGCGCACGTAGTCGTCGTAACCCGCCCTTACCGCGCACATTGCGGCTATATACTGCAGTTCGTTGTCGTCTGTACTCTCAGTCTCGTCAAAGCACCATTTGATACATTCCAGCGCGTCTATGTCGCGGGCAAACTTTTTTGCCTCTGACGAAGAAAGGCTGTAAAAAGCCGATAAAAATTCCAGCGACTGCTCGCGCATTTCTTTGGGAAGGCGGTAAAAATAGCTTATCTCGCCTCTGTCGTCCGAATCGGCTTTTTCGCGGGCAATGCCGTAATAGTACCGCGCCACCACCGCGTCGGGGTAGAGCGTAAGCAGTGTGTCGAACGCATCGAAACTTGCCTGCACGTTGCCGCTGTTATATGCCGAAGCCGCCTTAAAGTAAAGCATATTGCGGTCGGTATCGGCAATTTCGCTGTCAATGCTGCAGAACAGCCTGTAAGCGTCGGCATGCAGTTTATTTTCGCAGCATACCGTGGCTATTTTATATATATCTTCAGACTCTTTAACGTCCATCGCGGCAAGTTTATGGGCAAGTTCTTCCGCATCTTCAAACCTTTTCTGTTCGGTACGCACCGCCGCGAGCGTGGTAAGCGCCTGCACGTTTTTACAGTCTATCGAAAGAATGTGGTTGCACTCCTCTTCTGCCTTGTCGAACATATCGCTCAAAACGTAAGTCATCGCGATATAGTTGCGTGCCAGCATATATTTTTCGTTGCCCTCGGCAACACGGGAAAAACATTCCACCGCCTTTTCGGGTTCTCGGTTTTTTATAAGCTCCACACCCTCGGATATATCTGCCGTGTAATCGGCTTTTTCGGGGGGATAGGCAAAATGCAGGGGATTTTCTTCCCGCGTTAAAAATGCGTCTATAATTTCCCTGCGGCTTTCGGGCGAAAGGTCTTCCGTCTCCATAAGCAGTTTATTGTAATAGTAAGCGGCAAAATGGTCGTTATCCAGGTGCATATAATTTACGGCAAGCCCTTCGTACGCCTCGGAAAAATCGGGGTCGGCGGCACAGTCAAGGTATTTAAACCAGTTGTTTATACATTCCTCGTGCATGCCCAGATCGTCGTAAATTTCGGCGTACATCATAAAAGAACGGTCGTCTATCATATTGATTTCGCCGTTTTTTTTGAGCATCTTCAAAGCGCCCGTATAATTATGGTCATCTATAAGCGAAGACGCGAGATCCAAAAGCCTGTCTTCGCTGAAGTCTATCCTGTCCCTTTTAGCCATTTGTCAGTTCGTCTATATCCTTTTTTCCGAACACGTAGTCGGTATTGCAATAATGGCAGTGCACGCTTACGCTGCCCTGTTCTTCGAGTATGCCGTAAAGTTCCTTTTTACCCATAGTTAAAAGGACGGACGATATCTTTTCCCTTGAACAGTTGCATATGTAGTCGGGGTTGGTAATGTACACGTGCCCGCCGTCTGTTTCGTCCTTAAAAAAGTTCTTAATAATGCCTTCTGCGCCCATCTGCAAAATTAATTGTTCGGGGTGCAAAAAGTTCTGCATTTTATCTTCGGCACGGTCGCGGTTTTCGTCTGACGTGCCCGGCAAAAGCTGCATAACCACGCCGCCCGCGGCGCGGCAGAGCCCGTCTTCGCCAATATCCACGCCCACCGACACGGCGGTAGGTATCTGTTCGGAGGCGTCGAAGTAATTCATAAAATTGCGGGATACGTCGTCTGAAACAAGTTCTGAAGCCCCCACAAACGGGCGGTAAAAGCCGTCGTCTTTTATAACCGTCATATAGCCGCCGCTTAACTTTCCGTTTAAAGAGCCGTCTATATACCCGCGCATATGCAGGTTTATATCGCCCGAAACGCTTACCGTGCCCGCGTTGCCGCCTTTTACGGTTATGGATATAGCACCCTTTTCGCTTTTAAGGCAGCCTGCCATATACACGCCGCAGGTAAGCATGCCGCCCAGCGTTTTTGCCGCCGAGGGGTTTAGCGAGTGTATTTTTATTGCTTTATTCACAAGGTCGGTGGTTTCCATTACCGAAAGGGAAACCTGCTTGCCGTATATCAATGTTTTGTATAAATAGTTCATAATTTATTTTTTACAGATGAAATTTATCCTTTGTGTTTCGGGGGTAAGCGGCTCGCCGAGATGCCCTTCGCAGTTTACATAGCCGAACCCCGCCGAAAGAAGCGCGTCCTTTACCGCCTGCATATCGTGGGCGTACTGCACGTGGTTTTCGTCGGTACGGGTATATGTGCCGTTTGCCGCCTTTTCGAACACGGTAATATCCATCTCTACCCTGTCGCTCTTAAAGCTGTTGAACCAGAGGTAGGTGATATCGTCGGTATCTTCGGCAAAGAGGTTGTCCCCTATTATATTTTCGAGCTTGTAGCGCGAACTTATATCGAATATAAACACCCCGCCCTTTTTAAGACAGGCGCTTACGTGCGTGAAAGCGGCATGCAGTTTTTCGGGCGGAACATAATTCAAGCAGTCGTTTACGGCTATGGCGAAATCGGCTTTAGACGCCAACTTTAGTTTGGTTATATCGCCGAGTAAAAATTCCGCCCTTACGCCTTCGGCGGCAGAAAGTTCTTTTGCACGGCTGAGCATGCGGGCGGAAATATCCACTCCCTTTACACTGTAGCCCTGCTTTATAAGCGCCCTGGTAAAGTACCCGTTGCCGCAGCCTATATCAACGCCTTCGCTGCCTGCGCCCAAACCGCTAAGCCTGTTAATTAAATACTGCGACCATTGATCATAGCCGCAGTCTTTATTCAAATATTCAAACCAACCGCCGAGAGCAGCATATGATTGTGACATTTTTGCACCTTGTTATTTAAGCAGGTTTTCGGCGCTGACTTTTTTCTTTTTGCCCTTTTTGCTTGTATCCTGCAGAGCCTTTTCCCTTTCGGCAAACATCTTGTTGTATTCAACATAGCGCTGGTCGTTTTTGTGGGCGTCTTCGTAGCCGTCTACCACGCTTATAAGTTCTGAACGCGAGGCGGCTACCGCGGCGACGTCGCTGCGTGTAAACACCGCAGAAAGCGCCATAACCTTTTCTTCGCCTACAGGCTTTATAGGTCTGCCGACAAGTTCGCTCTTGCCTGCGGCAAGAATTTCGCCAGCAATACGCTTTTCTTCGGCTTCTTTTTCGGCGGCAAGCTCCTTTTCGGTCATCTTTGAGCGGGCAACCTGCTTTTCGGCTTCTATGGCGGGGGTTATATACATATCGAACGCCCACTGCGTGAACGCCATCCACACCAGGGAGACGTAAGAAAAGCCGAATACGATAAATATAAGCAAGGCGATAATGCGCATAAGCGAACCCATAAACAAGAGCCATACGGGTATAAGCGCCACGCCCACGATAAATATTGTCTGTATGATAAAGCCTACAAACAGTATGCAGCTGTTTTTTACGAGCTGCCAGGGCTTTACTTTATAGCTTACGCCTACAGCCATAAACCAGAGGCACAAAAGCCCGACAACCACCATAAGTATTATCATAAGCACGACTGCCGTTATGGGCCAGGCGGCGGAATTGCCTATGGCTATAGTGTACTCCTTCCAGTCCCACACTATTACTGTGGCAAACAGCACTACCGAGAACAAGAGAACGGGCAGCGCCGTGTTAAGGTAAGACACCTTTACGCCGTGGAAATATCCCTTTACCGTGAATTTGCCGTGGGTGTTGAGCAGCTTTTTCATCGAGTAGAACGAACCAGCCACGCCCACAGCCGCTATAAGGGCAGCCACTATCGCAAGCGAGTAAAACATTAAGTCAGAGGAAAGATTAAGCCCTTCTGCCACGCCCGCCATATCGGGTACGGGGTGGGGCGAAGCAGGCCCTAAATTTGTGCTGAAAGGGTAAATAAGCGATATCGAATCGACGTACAGATTGCGTATATATAGTATAACGACAAGCGGCACGAAGAACACGAGCGTAAGCAAATTGTTTATTACTACTTTGCCGAAATTGGATTTGAACACGCCCCAGGCGTCGCTCCACCGTCCCTGCGGTAATTCCTTGCGTACGTAATCGCCAAGGTCGTTGCCTTCGAGGGCTTTTAACTTTGTATCTGCTGCCATATAATAAATCCTGAATTTATTCTTTGTATTTGCGTAAGCTACGCATTATAAAGCATTATACATCAAAGTAATAATTTTTTCAATTGTTTTAATTGAGGTTTGGGCTTTTTTTTGCGTGAACGGCATATTTTCACAAAAGTTTACGGCTTAAGGGCGATTTTTCTTTACATTTGTTTTAATGTATGCTATATTAAGTCTAATTAATAGAGGAGCGGGCGAGCATAAGTAACGGCAAAGGCAAATTTGTAAGGGAATTTTTCTGCTTTGCCGCAAAAGGGCATCCCCGCCGAAGCGTTACCGCCCTTAAAGTAACGCTGGGTGCAAAGGCTAATACCCTTGCAACTGTTACTACGGTGTTGCGCTATTGGTTTTACGGTATGTTTATTTCCGTCTGCTGTGCGCCAACATAGCAGATTTTTTTATTGCGTGTAAACATAAAATCTGAAAACTGAGGAGATTTAGTATGAAAAAGTATAACGTAGGCGTTATAGGCGCTACGGGAATGGTAGGGCAAAGATTTTTGCTCCTTTTGGAAAACCACCCCTGGTTCGAGGTGAAGTGCCTTGCGGCATCGGCATCTTCGGCGGGCAAAAAGTATAAAGACGCGGTAAAGCGCTGGCATATGTCTGCACCCATGCCCGAAAAGTTTGCAGACCTTACAGTAATGGACGCACAGGCGGATATGCAGAAAATAGCTAAGAACGTTGACTTTTGCTTCTGCGCCGTGAATATGAATAAAGACGATATAAAGGCACTGGAATACGCCTACGCCAAAGCGGAGTGTCCCATAGTTTCAAACAACAGCGCCCACCGCTTTACCGAAGACGTACCCATGGTTATACCTGAAATTAACGCAGACCACATAGAAGTTATCCCTTCGCAAAAAAAGCGCCTTGGCACAAAGCGCGGGTTTATAGCCGTAAAGAGCAACTGCTCGCTCCAGTCCTACGTGCCCCTTTTGCATCCGCTTAAAAAGTTCGGTATTAAAAACGCGGCAGTGACCACCTACCAGGCTATATCGGGCGCAGGCAAGACTTTTGAAACCATGCCCGAAATTTTGGATAACGTTATACCCTATATAGGCGGCGAAGAGGAAAAGAGCGAGCGCGAGCCGCTTAAGATATGGGGCGAGCTGAAAGACGGCAAAATTATACCCGCCGCAAGCCCCGCCATTACGGCACAGTGCTTAAGAGTGCCCGTATCTGACGGGCATACCGCAGCATGCTTTGTAAATTTTGAAAACAAGCCGACTAAAGAACAGATATTAAGCGCCTGGGCGGACTATTCGGGCGAGCCGCAAAAGTTAGGGCTGCCCTCCGCCCCCAAGCAGTTTATACACTACTTTGAAGAAGACAACAGGCCGCAGGCAAAGCTCGACCGCAACACCGAAAACGGGATGGCTGTCTGCGCCGGCAGGCTGCGCGAAGACAACGTGTTCGATTACAAATTTATAGGTCTTTCGCACAACACCCTGCGCGGTGCGGCGGGCGGCGCTGTGCTTTTGGCTGAACTATTGGCAAAGAAAGGTTATTTTGATTAATTGCCCCTAATATATGCGCGAATTAACGGCGCAAGGAGGTTTTTATGATAGGGTTTTTTAAGGGAACTGCCACGGCTATGGTTACCCCGTTTAAAGACGGAGAGGTAAACTTTGAAGCCTACGGCAAAATGATTGACTACCAGATTGAAAACGGCACGGATATGCTGGTTGTTTTAGGCACTACGGGCGAACCGCCCACAATGACCGAAGACGAAAAAGAAGCGCTTATGCGCTACGCCGTGAAAAAATGCGCGGGCAGGGCAAAAATCGTGTTCGGATGCGGCTCTAACAGTACCGCGCATGCCGTGGAAATGGCGAAACTTGGCGAAAAACTGGGTGCGGACGGTCTGCTTGCCGTAACGCCCTACTACAACAAATGCACGCAAAAGGGCATTGTTGAATACTATAAAGCAATTTGCTCCGCCACTAAACTGCCTGTAATAGCTTACAACGTTCCCCCGCGCACGGGCGTGAATATTCTGCCCGCCACCGCCGAACAGCTTGCCGCGATACCCAATATGGCAGGCATAAAGGAAGCATGCGGCAATATGGAACAGATATGCGAAACAATGAGAAGAATACGCGGAAAAATGGATTTATATTCGGGCGACGACAACCTTAACCTTCCCATACTCGCTATCGGCGGGGCAGGTCTTATATCGGTTGTATCCAACATAGTACCGCGCGAATGTAAGCAGGTTTACGAATATGTGACGGCAGGCGACCTTGCAAAAGCCAACGAGCTTGAAGATAAACTTCTTCCCCTTATAGACGCATGCTTTACCGAAGTAAACCCCATACCTGTAAAATACGGCTGCGATGCCATAGGATTGGAGGCAGGGCTGCCCCGCCCTCCCCTTACCGAGTTAGAGCCTGAACATAAAAAGATAATGGACGGCTGCATTGCCGCCCTCGGGTTGAAAAGAGTATGATAAACGTATTGGTCTGCGGCATATGCGGCAACATGGGTAAAAACATAACCGCCCTTTTAGACGGCGACAGCGAGGCTAAAGTTGTATGCGGCGTTGATATTAAAGCGCCTGAAGGGGCAAACACCCCCATATATGCCTCGTTTAACGAAGTTAAAGAAAAGGTTGACGTGGTAATAGATTTTTCCTCGCCCGTCTGCCTTGAAAGCGAAATGGACTACTGCGTAAAAAACGGCGTTCCCGCCGTTATCGCGGCTACGGGCTACACCAAAGAACAGCTTGGTTACATAGACGAATGCGCCCGTAAGGTCGCCGTGTTCCGTACGGCTAACTTCTCGGTAGGGATAAACCTTTTGGTTAAACTGGTAAAAGAGGCAGCCGTGTTCCTTGGCGAAGGCTTTGACATTGAAATTATTGAAAAGCACCACAACAAAAAGGCTGACGCTCCTTCAGGCACGGCGCTTATGCTTGCCGACAGCGCGAACAGCGCATTTGACGGCGGAAAGCAGTATTTAAACGGAAGGTCGGGCAATACAGGCAAACGCGGCAGTGAAATAGGCTTGCACGCCGTACGCGGCGGCACTATCGTGGGCGAACACGAGGTAATGTTTTGCGGCGAGGACGAAATTATTACACTTTCCCACTCGGCAAGGTCTAAAAAGGTATTCGCGTCGGGTGCGATACGCGCGGCAAAGTGGCTTGCAGGCAAGCCCGCCGGCAAGTACGATATGAACGACCTGCTTGCCGATTTATAAATTTTAGCATAAAATTAACGGAGCGGCTCAACCGCTCCGTTTTATTTTTATCTGTCCGCCGTGTTGTCCGCCGTCTGTTTGTCCAGATCGGTAACGTCCACATAGCCGTACCTTTCGCACATTTCCTCGGCGAAGGCACGCATCTCCCTCCTCTTTCTCGGGAACAGCGGTTTACGTTTCTTTTTCTGCATATTGTTAAGCACTTCGGCTATATGCGGATCGGTAAGCCTTACGTAGCTTACGTATTCGCGGGTGGTAAGTTTAGCCCTTTCGCACATAGCATTGTACACTTCGTCGCGCAGCTTTTGCGTGCGGACCTTTAAGGGAAGGCTTTCGTCGGCAAAGAAAGGTCCGTCTACATACACAACTTTTTTAGGCTTTTTAAAAAACAGCTTCTTTTTGTATACCGTAGTGTAGGCAAATACGGGCGCTCCGCTCTTTGCGGGATATTTAAACGAGGCAGAGCCGAACGGGCGTATGCCCGTGTAATAGGGCCAGATATGCGCTTCAGGGTAAATCGCCACCCAGTGCTTATTTTGCACCGCCCATTCTATATCAGAAGTAAAGCGCTTAAGCCCGCTTATGTCGCTGGGCACGGCAACGCCGCCACACCCCTTTACTATTTTACCGAGATGCTTTATCGACACCGCGTCTGGGCTGACTACTACATCAGCCGTACGGGGGAAGGCGATTTCGGTAGGCAAAAAGGCGTCGGTCACGTACGACGTGTGGTTGCCGTATATGTACGCCCCCTGTTTTTTGTAGGGCTTGGTCACCTTTTTATTTTTAACTTTGGTACTTGATAATAAAACGACGAGCTTTATTACCGGCGTGACGAACAGCTTATACAGGGCAAAGCGGAATACCTTCCACCGCTTTGTCTTGGGTATAAACTCGTAGTCTGCGGGCAGAGTCTTTGCCTCTATATGCGTACCCGCAAAATCGTCGTTAAGTTCGTCAGTATAATAATACGTCTTTTGCATCAGCACGCCTCCCTTCACATTATCTCACTATATTTATAAGGCATTTACATTAATTTAATATAAATTTTTGCCCTCGGAATTAAAAAATTTTTTAAAATTTATTCAAATCATCAGTTTTTACATATTTTCTAAATTATGGCACACAATCAAAAGTATAAGCAATTTCAAACGGTACAAAATACTGTTACGGAGGGTTATTAATGCAGTTCGATCAGACAAAAACTTACGTAAATCTTGCAAGAGGGTTTGCAGGCGAATCCCAGGCGGGCATGCGCTACCAGCTGATAGCGCGTATGGCTACCCAGCAGGGCTATGCAACTTTAGCTGACACGGTGCGCTCGCTGGCAAAAAACGAAACGGTACACGCGAGAAGATTTTTCGAGGAACTTTCTAAAAGGGGCGAAAAGCTGGATAACATAGATATTTCGGCTGGCTACCCCTTCCACGGCGGTACTTTAGAAGAATGCCTTAAATTTGCTGCAATGGACGAACATTCTGAATTTGCCAGAATTTATCCTTCTTTTGCAAACGACGCTGAAGAAGAGGGGTTTAAAGATATTGCAGCACTGTTCAGAATGGTTGCCAATGTAGAAAAAAGGCACGAGATGATTTTTAATTATCTTTACGACGCCTTTAAAACGGGTACTTTATTTTCTAACGAAAGACCTATGCTCTATATTTGCAGCGAATGCGGGCATATGATGACCTCTAAAGAGGCATGGGACGTTTGCCCCCTTTGCAACTCTTCGCAGGGATATGTAGAACTCAATTTACCCTTCGGAAAGGAGAAAGTATGAAAAAGAGTAATGAAACTACGTCTAAACAGAACAAGACTTCGTCTTGCGGAGGTTCAGGCTCGAAGGGTTGTTCGGGTAAAAGCTCCAAAAATTGCAAGTAATTGCGATTTTTACTCTCACGACGACCCAAACGGCAGTTACACTGGGGTATGCAGCGATGGCTCTGCCCCTGTGCAGGATGCCGACGACCTTTAATACAGCCGCGTTATTTGCGGCATAGTATGCACCCTTTTTATGCGATAACAAATTTTGTGGTATTTAGTTATCATAAAGAAATTATTGCTTTATAAAAAGGATGAAAGGTAAAAAACGGCGGGCTGCTGGTTTTACATCGGCAGCCCGTTGTTTTATTTTAAATGTCTTATAATTTTTGCGGGATTGCCTGCTATTACCACGTTTGACGGGAAAGACTTTGTTACCACCGAGCCGCTCCCTACCGTAACGTTGTCGCCCAAGGTAACGCCCGGGTTTATGGTAGCGTGCCCGCCTATCCAGCAGTTATTGCCTATTGTAACCGGCTTGCCAGCCTCGTGCAGCAAACGCTCCTGCCCGTCTACAGGGTGGTAGGCGGTGTATATGCCCACCTGAGGGGCAATAAAACAGTTGTCGCCTATTTTTACCTTGCATACGTCGAGAATTACCGTATTGTAGTTACAGAAGAAGTTTTCGCCTACTTCTATATTGAAACCGTAATCGCAGTAAAAGCCGGCACAGATATCTATATGTTTACCGCATTTGCCGAATAAATCGCGGATAATACCATTCCTTTCGTCTTTAGCGCTGTACGGCAGGCTGTTAAATTTTATACATAAATCGCGGGCACGCGTACTTAATTTTACAAGTTCCTCATCGAACGAATTATAGTACATACCCGCAAGCATCTTCTCTTTTTCTGTCATTAATTCAGACATACTCCTGCACCAATTTACTTTTTTATTTTTTGTAGTAAGACAGTACTTGTTCCTGCGTTTTACCGCAGAAAATAAGTAGCTCCGTTTTTATTTCATAGCCTTTGCCGTTACCGCCTGCCCACCACGAATCAAGCTTACCGTCCGACGCGTTAAGTATTAATACTGCTCCGTTCCTTTTCGCCTTCGGATCAGTCTGTTCACATAACGCAGGTAATATATAAATTCCGCAGCACTCACTGTCAATAACATACCCTTCAGTAAGCACGTTTATAGGTGTATCACCTTGTGGTATTTCGTAGAAAATGTAATCCATACAGTCGGGGTAACAGCTTTCTGCCGCACCATATTTTTGTGTAAGATACATCTTTAAATCGTCTGCAGTATAATCGCCGATATCTTTAAAGCCGATGATTTTATATATACTTTTTAGTGCCTTTTCATATGCGCTTTTATGTAGGGCTATTTTGTGTTCAGCCGCAGTTAATTCAGGCATATTCTCGCACCTTTACAAAATGCCGTCGATAAATTCTTCGGGGTTAAACACTTCCAAATCGCTTATTTTTTCGCCAGTACCCACAAACATCACGGGTATTTCCAGCTCGCCGCACAAAGATATTACAAAGCCGCCCTTAGCAGTACTATCGAGTTTTGTTAAAACAATGCCGTCGAGTTCAACAGCCTCGTCGAAAAGCCTTGCCTGGTTTATGGCGTTGTTGCCCGTAGTAGCATCTAAAACAAGCAGTTTATACACGTTCGCCTGCGGGTATTCGCGGGATATTACGCGGTTAATTTTCTTAAGTTCTTCCATTAAATTGGCTTTTACATGAAGCCTGCCCGCCGTGTCTACAATAACCACGTCGGTTTTGCGTGCTTTAGCCGAGGAAAGGGCGTCGAACACCACGGCAGAAGGATCGCTTCCTTCTTCGTGCTTTACAATACGTACGCCCGCCCTTTCTGCCCATACGGTAAGCTGGTCTGCCGCTGCCGCACGGAATGTATCTGCCGCCGCCACGGTAACGCTCTTTTTCTGCCGTAAAAAATAATCGGCGAGCTTGCCCACGGTGGTAGTTTTACCCACGCCGTTTACACCTATAAGCACCACTACAGCGGGGTATTCAACCTCAGGAACTTCAGCACGGGTAAGGTGCTCTTCTAAAATATCTTTAAGAAGATTTACAACGTATTCCTCGTCCTTGATTTTTTCCTTTTTAACTTCTTCGCGAAGTTCTTCCACCACCTCGTCGGCGGTAGTTACCGAGATATCTGCAGAAATTAAAATTTCTTCAAGCTCCTCGTAGAACTCATCACCTATTTTATTTTTACCGAAAAGGGATTTTATCGCGCCGCCAAGACTTGCCTTTGTCTTTTGCAGCGCCCCTTTAATTTTAGAAAATATTCCCATATATATCCTTTAAAATGTTTACCCGCCGTATTTACGCCTTATTATCTGAAAACCCCACCTTTAATTCCTCCCCTTACAGGGGAGGCAAGATTCTGACACAGTATTGCGCAGATTTGCCGCCCTTAAAAACCTTAAGAAACGAGTAAGTCAAGGAAAGCGAGTACCGACCGACGGGAGTGTACACAGACGTACACGACCAAGGCGGCACGGAGCTTGACGATGAATTACGAAGTTTATAAAGGTTTTATAACCTGAAGAATTATCAGAAGCAAGCAAGACAAGGAAGACGAGGCTTTGGCGAAGGGAGTGTACACAGACGTACACGACCAAGCAAAAACGCAAGTCTGACACAGTATTGCGCAGCTTATGGAAATTCTTCACATGACTGTGTCGCCGCCGAGCTTGGTCTCCACCTCCGACAGTTTAACCGAAACTATTTTAGAAACGCCTTTTTCTTCCATAGTTACACCGAATAAAGTATCGGCGTTTTCCATAGTGGGCTTACGGTGGGTAATTACTATGAACTGGGTCTGCGACGAGAATTTTTTAAGGTACTTTGCATACCTGTAAACGTTGGCTTCGTCGAGGGCAGCCTCTATTTCGTCCAGCACGCAGAAGGGCATGGGGCGCATACCTATAATTGCAAACAGTATGGCTATAGCCGTAAGGGCGCGTTCGCCGCCCGATAACAGCGATATCTTTGTAAGTTTTTTGCCTGGAGGGCAGGCTACTATCTCCACGCCCGCATCCAGCGGGTCGTCGCATTCAGAATAATCAAGCTGAAGTTCTGCCCTGCCGCCTCCGAACAGTTCCTTGAATGTCTGCTTGAAGTTCTCGTTTATTTTATAGAAGCCGTCGTTGAAAATGTTTAACATTTCCTCGCGGATATCGTCTAAGGCAACCTGCAAATCGGCTATAGCCTTTTCCATATCCTCTTTTTCAGACGACATCTTGTCGTAGCGTTCTTTGATTGTCTTGTATTCTTCCACCGCGTTGGGGTTTACAGGTCCTAACATGGTTATCTGCCGCTTTAACGAAGTTATCTGGCTGTAAGAGGACGAAATATCAAAATCTTCCACCTTGTACTTCTGGCAGCCTTCGTAGTCCTCGCCGTACTCGGTCATAATTCTTTCCTGCATAAATTCAAGGTCAGAATCAAGCTTTGTAAGGGCTATCTGCTGAGTGCCCCGCTTTTCGCGGAGTTCTTCGGTACGGGTATTGATATTCAGCCTTTCGCTGTCTATCTGCTTGATGCGTTCGTTATACGTAACCTTGTCAGCGGTGGTCTTTTCTATACTCTTGCGAAGGTCGTCCACAACCGCCTGTTCCTCGTCGGTGAGGGCGGCATGTTCTGCCTGGCGGTTTAATTCTTCTATCTCCCTTTCGATATTGGGAACGTCTGCCCTTAAACGGGCAATCTTGGCTACAAGCCCTTCGCGTTCGGTATTCAGCCTTTGGGTATTTTCGGCGCTCGAATTTATAGAGGATTCAAGCGAAGCCTTTTCCACCATGGCATTATTGAGTTCGGCGGTCTTTTCGTCGCGGCTTGCAATAAGCCTGTCGTATTCTGTACTTATATCTTCCATTGCAGAAGATGCCTGCGAGGACTTTTCGTTAAGGTCGTCTGCGCCCTTTGTGGTATCGCGGTACTTATCGTCAAGTTCGGCAATACGCGACACTATCATATCGCGCGTCTGCGTGAATATGGTAAGGCGGCTTTCTTCTGAAGATATCTGCTGCAAAAGGCTGTTGCTCTTTTGCTCGTTGGCGGCAAGCTCTGTACGCGAGGTCTGGAACTTTTCGCGCAGGACTTCCAAAGCCTGCTGCTTTTCGGCAAGCTCGCTTTCGGTCTGCTCGCGGGAAACCTGGGCACGCTTCATAATCTGTTTTTTGCTCTCTATCGCCTCTTCGATTTCCTTTACGCGGCGTTCGTTTGCAAGAAGGTTGCCCGCGTTATCCCTGCGAGAGCCGCCCGACATAGAACCCGACGTGCTTATAACGTCGCCATCGAGCGTTACTATCTTGAACGCCCTGGGGAAACGTTTGGAAATCTGGGTGGCGTTTTCTATATTGTCAACGACAAGCGTGTTGCCCAGAAGGTTATGTATTACGTTTTCGTACTGCCTGTCGTAATTTACCAAATTCACGGCATATCCGAGAGCGCCCCTCTCTTTAAGGGCGTAACGGATCTGGTCGTTTTCAAGGCGGGGGCGCAGAGCGTCTATAGGCAAAAACGTCACCTGCCCGCCGCGGGTACGCTTAAGGTATTCGATAAGATATTTAGCGTCGTCGCGGGTACGCGTTACCACGTTTTGCATTGCCCCGCCGAAAGCCGTTTCTATAGCGACTTCGTATTCGCCCTCGGTGGATACTATATCGGCAATAAGCCCCTGTATGCGCGAGGAAAGCTCGTCGTTGCCCTTGGCGTCGTTCATAAGTTTACGCACGGAATATATGTAACCTTCGAACCTGTCGCGCAGTGCTTTTACCGTGGTAAGGCTTTCGCCCAAACTTTCTATCTGCGAACGGGCGTCGTACGTGCGGCTGGTGTACAGCCTTATCTTTTCTTCGCACTCGTTTACTTCAGCCTGGGCGCGTTCCATAGTCTCGTTTTCACCGCCGATAAAAGCCACAAGGCGGCTGCCCGCCGTCATACACTCGTCATATTCGGCGGCAAGCGCGGCTCGCGATTTTTTAGCCTCGTCTAACGTTGCCTGCACTTCGTCAAGCCGTTCCTGCAGCAGTTCGCGTTTTGCCTCGAGCGAGCCCATATCTTTGTTGAGGTCGGAAAGGTCTTTAAACGTCTCCAGTACCTTCTTACGGTTTTCGTCGTTCATCGCCTCGAACTCGCCTATAGAGGAAGAAAGCGACGAAAGCTCCTCCTTTATTGTGGCGCACCGCTCGTCTAACTTGGCGGCACGGTCAGCGTTGCGCTTGCGGTACATCTCCACGCGGCGCAATTCCTGCTCTATTTCGTCTATACGCTTTGCCGAAAATGTGATATCGTCCTGTGCGTTTCTAAGGCGCTCCTTTACGGAATTCGCCTTTTCCTGCAAGAGTTTGCCTTCGCCCGATTTATGCTCTATGCCTACGCGGTAGCGGGTAAGCCGTTCGTTTAAATCGGCAAGCTCGCCGTCGGCATTCGTAACGGCGTCGCGGCAGTTCTCGTACTCCTGCAGCAGATCGTCAAGGTGCTGCGTAAGTTCGGATATTTCGGTAGTATACGCGTCTATCTTCGCAGTTATCTTTGCCTTTTTTTCGGCGTTGGTATCGTGCTGGTATATGTAAACGTTTATCTCGTTCATGCGGAGCGCCGTGTAAAGCTCCTCGTACTTTAAGGCGCTTGCGGCTGCCTTTTCGGCGGGGGCGAGCTGATGCTCTACCTCGTGCATGCGCTGCAGGAAAATGTAAAGGTTATCTTTAGCGCCCGCAAGTTTACGCTCGGCGTCTGCCTTGCGCTCCTTATAAACGGATATACCCGTGGCTTCTTCGAAAATGGAGCGTCTGTCCTGCGGTTTGGCATTCATTATAAGCTCTATCCTACCTTGCCCTATAATGGAATAACCTTCCTTGGCAGCGCCCGCGCCGTGTAAAAGCCCGGTAAGCACCTTCATACGCGAAGGCTGGCGGTTGAGCATATACTCGCTGCTGCCGTCGCGGTAAAGGCGGCGGGTCATTTCCAGCTCGTCGCAGTCGATATCGAAAATCCTTGACGTGTTGTCGAAAGTAAGGGTTACCTCGCAAAAAGACGTCTGGCGGCGTTTTTCCGTTCCGTTGAATATAACGTCGGTCATGGAAGCGCCGCGCATCATCTTTGCCGACTGCTCGCCCAGTACCCAGCGGATAGCATCGGCAACGTTGGATTTGCCGCATCCGTTAGGACCTACTATACAGGTTACGCCGTCGGTAAAGGGTATTACCGTTTTATCGGCAAAAGATTTGAAGCCGACAAGCTCCATTTGTTTGAAAGAAACCATAATTCCTCTTGGGCAAATTATCTGCCCGATTTTTTATTTAAATATTCCATTGCCGAGCGGGCGGCGTTTTGTTCGGCTTTAGCCTTGCTCGCGCCCGACGACGTGAACTTTTTGCCGCAGACGGTAAGTTCGCAGCAAAATTCGGGGGAATGAGGTTCTCCCCCGCACTGTCTTGTTTTATAAG
>JAJQII010000001.1 GCA_021199295.1 Clostridia bacterium | reverse complement strand
TTTTATATTTGCCTGGTCATTCTTAGTGGTAAGGGGATAGCCTGACCGCTGTGCAGAAAGTATCCCGCAGTTTATACCGCGAAAGTTAAGATTTTCACAAACAGACAGCGCGTCGTCATAAGAATAGTAGCATGCCGCCGTTACATAATACGTACCGCCGTATTCTAAAATATATCCTGCCCCGCCATAGTTATCCACAGTGCAAGAAAATGCCGAGGCGGTAACTTCGCCAGTTGTCTCGTAGCAGTATACAAAGTAAAAAGCTACCTCTTTTTCAATAGATTTACGCGGGTATATAAAAAACATCATAAAAACGGCAGTAAGTGTAACTGTTAAAACCAAGGCAATTGTTATAATTATTATGCTTTTTGCGTTGAGTTTTTTTTAAGCATACAATATTTTATAAATTATTAAATTAAATTATGTTGTTTGATAATCAAAACGCTTGCAAAATACGAAAATTTTGATATAATAATTAAGTCGGTACGTTGTTGAGTACCGTCAAGGTGACGCTACTGTGGCTCAGTTGGTAGAGCAGCTGATTCGTAATCAGCAGGTCGCCGGTTCGAGTCCGGCCAGTAGCTCCATAGAGTCCTTGCTTTATAAAGCAAGGACTTTTTCAGACTACTGCCCGTATGTACGAAATAACGTAACGCTCATAAATTCGCTAACGGCGGCAAGCGCCGCACGAGCCGCGTCCAGTAGCTCCATCGTCGAAACCCGACGATTTTTCAAGAAGGCAGCAATAGCTGCCTTCTTAATTTTTACGTCGGTTTCTCCTCTTCGCGAAAATTTGCGAAACAAATTTCCGCGAGATGCTGCGGCAGTCGCCTTTGCACGATAACGCAAAGGCTTAATTATATGTGCAAGGACTTTTTCAGACTACTGCCCGTACGTACGAAATAACGTAACGCTCATAAATTCGCTAACGGCGGCAAGCCGCCGCACGAGCCGCGTCCAGTAGCTCCATAAAAAGAAGGCAGTTATTAAGCTGCCTTCTTTTTATGGATATTAAAATTTTATTTATTATCTTCTAATTTTTGGTTGATTTTTATAAACAAGTTCATAAGGTCAGTGTCGCAATTTAAAACCCAGCCCTTAACGTCTTCCGGCATTGCTTTTATTTTTTCGAAAAGTTGTTTATTTTTATCGTATTCTGCAATGTCGCGGGAGAAAAATTCTTCTTCGGTACTGCCGCATACCTCAATTATTTTAAAAAGAACTTCCAGGCTCGGTAAAAAATCTTTTTTACTTTCAAGGCGGTTTATATAACTCGGATTCATTCCGATAGCGTATGATAATGCTTTTTGCGTTATTTTAGCTCTTACACGGATATATCCTATGCGGCTTATTATTTCGGTTTTATCCATAGCCAACCTCTTATTTTTACTATTAATATTATAAGTCAAATTGCATATGACAATGTGCGTGCTTAACTTGGTAAAATAGTGTTATATGTTGATTTTAATATTAAAAAATCAACATTAAATGTTGTTTTTTAATTGACATTAGAACATGTAATGTGTATAATTAAACTAACGAACTTAAAAGGAGTATTTTTATGGGTTTATTTTCATCATTGGCAAAATCAATGGCAACAAAGATTGGTCTTGTAATAGGCGGCGACTATAAAGGCGCACAGGTAGGTTTTGGTACAAAAAGCACAAATACAAAAGTAAAGGTAAGCGTTAGCACAAAAAATAACGCATCTATGGGTAATGTCAGCCAGGACGAGGCTCTGATATTTTTTACCAAGCCCGAAGAGTATCGTTTTGACGGTACAGACGTTGAATCTTATACCGTAAAATCAAGTGACAATGCAACTACCACATATGAAATTATTTTCAAAGACGGTAAAAAATCACTCGTACAGATAAGCAACCAATATAAGCATAAGATAGATTCGGCTTTATATGTTTAATTACATAGTAGAATAAAAAAACAGGTCTGTTTTAGTTAAAGCAGACCTGTTTTTTTATATACTTTAATAAAATAGCCAAAACGGGGCAGACTGTAAATATGGCATACAGTTATAAAGGCAGTATAAGTTTCGGCTTTGTTTATATTCCCGTCACGCTCCACAGCGCCGTAAAGGAAAATACAATAGGCTTTAATATGATAGACAAAAAGACAATGAGCAGGGTACGCTACAAAAAGACCTGCGAGGATTGCGGCGGCAGGGAAGTAAAGCAAGAGGATATAGTAAAAGGCTTTGAGTATGACGACGGCAAGTACGTAATATTTGAGGACAAGGATTTTGAGAAAATCAAGACAAAGAGGGACAAAAATATTACAATCGAACAGTTTGTAGACCTTGCCGAAGTAGATCCCGTTTACTTTAACAAGCCATATTACGTAGTGCCTGCAGGGGCGCAGAAGGCTTTTTCGGTACTGCTTTCTGCTATGGAAAATCTCGGCAAAGCGGCTGTCGCTAAGACCGTTCTCGGCACAAAGGAAACACTTATATTGATACGTAGCAAGGGCGGGCAGATGCTGCTGAATACCTTGTATTTTTACGAGGATATTACAAACAATCCCGCTAAAGAGCTTACTGAAACAGACAGTGCGGCAGAGGTGGAAATTGCCGAAACTATAATCAAGGGTATGGCTGGCAGCTTTCAGCCTGAAAAATACAGGGACGAATACAGGCTTAAAGTTAAAGAGGCGATAGAGCGTAAAATTGCAGGCAAAGAAGTTGTTTCCCCTAAGGAAAGTTCAGGCGGAAATATAATAGACCTTATGGACGCTTTGAAAAAGAGTCTGGAATTGACGCAAAAGACGCCTGCAAAGCAAGCGCCTAAAAAGAGAACGGCAAAGAGTAAAAAGGCGCAATGAGCGATTTGTTCGAAGACAAAAACATATCGCCCATGCTTATGTACGAAACAACGCCCTTTAACGATAAAAATTACTTTTACGAGCTAAAATTAGACGGCATACGCTGTATTGCCTATATAGACAGGCAGTCAGTAGTGTTGCAAAACAAGCGGTTTAAAGACGTCACGGCAATCTATCCCGAGCTATCAGATATCAAAAAATGCGTTTCGCAAAGGTGTATACTTGACGGCGAGCTTATATCACTTAAGGGCGGCAAGCCCGATTTTTACGGAATACAGAAAAGAAGCCTTATGTCAGACGGCTTTAAAATATCCCTTGCCGCACGTAAAAATGCCGTAAAGTTTGTAGCTTACGATATGCTCTATATTGGCAAAAAAGATATAACCTTTTTACCGCTTACCGAACGGAAAGCACTTTTAGAGGACAATGTAAAAGAGGGGTACAATTTAAGCATATCGCGCTATATCGAAGAGAAGGGGAAGGAGTTTTTCGGGCTTGTAAAATCAAGCGAGCTGGAGGGGATAGTAGCCAAGAAAAAGGAAGGGCTTTATTATATAGGCAGGCGCACGCGCGAGTGGGTAAAAATCAAGGTGATGCAGGACGAGGATTTAATTATTTTCGGCTATCAGCCAGACGGTAACGGCAATGTTAAAGATTTGATTTTAGGCTACTTCGATAAGGATAAAAAGGCAGTCTGCCGAGGTAAGGTTTATCTTGGCATTTCTGCTTTAGACAGACAATTGGTGGCGGAATATGCCCGAACTAACGCGATTTTTACACCGTGGTTTGCCCAATATAAAAACGCCGTATGGCTGAAGCCCGAGCTGAAAGGCACTGCCCGTTTTATGCAGGAAACGGCAAGCGGGCATATGCGCCAGCCTGTATTCAAGGGCATACGTGACGATATTTAGATTATTTTTAAAATTTATTTTTAAGACGTGTAACGTTTGCTCCATGCAATCGTAAATAGAATGAAAAGAAAAATAAATTGGTTATGGAGGTAAAACAATGAGCAATAAAGAAGAAAAAATCTCTGCTGCAGAGGATAATAAACTTTCTGACGAGGAACTTGAAAATGTTTCCGGCGGTGCAGTTGTTATTACTAAAAAACAGGTAGATTTGGGCAAGGACACTTCAGATATTGTTACAGCGATATTAAAGTAACGCTTTGTCGTCACGGCTATATTAAAATCAGATTGTGTAACTAACAAGCAGGCAGGCACGCATATGTGCCTGCCTGCTTTCTATATAAATCTTTAGTATAAAGATTTATATATGCCTGTAACAATTTTGCGCATACTTCGTAAAAATAAACGAGCAAACCCAAAAAATGTAGAAATCTCGCACTTTGGCGGCAAAGGTGAAAATATGTCTTATATCAGTAAAAGGAAAATATTGCTAACATTATTGTCGGTAGTTTTTGCAATCTGCTGTTTTTTTGCTATACAGTTATCATACGTCTACGCAGACGAAAGCGGGGAACTTTCGGGTGCTTTGTCAGAAGACGTAACTTTTAGCGATATTTCGTATACAGCTGATGACGTCATTTACCTTAACGGCTACACGGTAACGATAAGCAGTTCCGTCACCGTATCAGACGATGCAACCCTTACCATTTACGCGGGTGCAGATAACACAGGCAATTACCTTAGCTTAACAGGCGGCAGCATAAGCGGTAGTTTTACAATTTCTGAAGATAACGAAGTGATTTACGTAAGCGGCAGCAGCGTAACCGTAAACGGCAATGCAGATCTTTACGGCACTATCGACGTCACCGCGTTTACCTTAGAAGGCGGCGAACTTTACGTAAACAACTCAAGTTCTTCAGTCAACGACGGCTATGCCCTTAAGGCGGCATCGCTCTCAGTAGAAGGCGGCGTTGCCATAATGCAGGGCTCAAATAGTTTTTACGATGTTTATCTTATAAATTCACTGGGCAGTGCAGGTACTTTCAACTACAAGGCGGGCTCTTTTTATACGGCTACGGGCGTAAATGCAACTCCCGCAGGCTTTGTCAATTATGTTTTAACTCTTAAAACACCCTCGCCAACTTCAACTTATGATACAACCAAAGAATTTTCAGCTGTCTCAAAGGTGTATGTAGACGGCACGGATTATAATATCGCAATTTCAAATACAACAAAAGTAAACCAGTCAAACTGTATTTCCCTGTACGTATCAAGCAACTCTCATAGCATATCTGTTATAGACGGCGACGGCGAGTGGGCAACGTACACAATCACACCTACGGCAAATTCAGGTTTTTTGCTGAGCAGTCAGGAAGCACCTTCTTCGTTAGACTTATCATCGGGAACTATAAAGATATATTCGCAAAAATATACCCAGGGAACTACAGAAAAATTATGGGGCGGCGAGTATACAATTACCGCAAGCAGCAAAACGTCCAACCAGATTATTGTCACTTCAGATAACGACCTTACGCTAAATTTCTCAGGCGGCGGCACGTTTACCAACGATTGCGTTATAAGTTTTGCTCCTGAAACAGACGGGAAAACTCCTGAATTTACTATCTGTTTTGACGGCGAAACGTACAATTTTGGCACGGGAACTGCGATAAGCATAACGGGCGGCTCTCTTGAAATATGCTCGTCAGACAGTACTTCTTCAGATATAAACGTAACTTTCGGCGGAATAGTAATAACAAACGCGTCTGTTGCGATGAGTTATGGCACAGTCTCTGCCGCAGATAAATCTGTACAGGTAACAAGCGGTACTTTTGTAATGGACGGCGGCACAATAAGCGGCGGCGGTTATGCTGTCTATGCCGACTCTTCCACGGTTACGATAGGCGGCGGCAGCATATACAATAACAAGGCAGATAACGGCGCAATCTATGCTTACAAAAGCACTTTAACAGTTACAGGCGGCGAAATTTACGGCAACACAGGCGTGTATGCCGGCGCTATCTATGCCGACCAAAGCACGCTTGCGCTTAACGGCGGTATTATATCGGGTAACTACTGTACGGCAGATGCTGGCGGCGGGGCAGTAATGTGCCATAACTCGGTATGTACAGTCGGCGGCTCGTTTATATACAGCAATTACAAAAATATTGACAACACCGTCACTTCTTGCTACGGCTTGTATGGCGACGATAGTTCTACCGTTACAATAATTTCAGGTATTATATCAGATTACTACGGCGCAAAGCTGTCGCAAAGTACCGTAGAATATTCTGTTGATCTCGAAAGCGAAATAACTCTTACAAACGTTACTTTTGGTTCTGTTACATACGCATTCTCAGGCGTAGACCTTTCGCTGTCTTCGCTTTCCGTCTACAGCAGCCAGGATAATACCTTGCTCAGTGTTTCGGGCACAGATGCAAACACCACGGCGGTAAGCACAACGTATGCCCTTTTCAACAGCAACGGCAGCGGGCTTTCGGCAAAACAGCTCGAAGGCAATACGATATCCGCAGGAGGGGAGTATTACCTTACAGGTGATTACACGTCTGTTGAGGTAAGCAAAGACGCTACAATTTACATTCAGAATGCAAATATTGGTAGCTTAAGCGTGTCAAGCGGCGTAACGCTCACCATTTACGTTGTGGATACAAACACTATAACCACTCTTTCAGGCGGCAGTGTAATTATCGAAGGCAGCGGCAGTGTTGAATTTGGCGGCAACGTAACTTCTTCCCTTACGGTAACAAGCGGTATAATAGACTTTAACGGCTATTCGGCAACGGTCGTTGTAAGCGGCGGTGCTTTCATAGACAGCGGCAGTATAACGGCAACAAATTCCGACAGCGAAACATTGACAGCTCTGGCTATAAGTTTCAGCGATACGATAACTTCCGTTGTTGTGGATAAGAACGATTACGGCATTGCTGGTTCAATTACAAGTTTTTCGCTGTACCTTACCAAAGAAGATCACACTGTAACTATCAGCACGGCAGACTGCACTTATATTTATGAGTATACATGGTCTGACACGTCTTCAACGTTTATATTATCAGGTACGACTTACGGCGACTTCCTTTACAATTTAAGCGGCGGTTCGATTACAATTACCGACAGCGGCTATACCGTAGGCACAGATACAACAGATTTCACGGGCAGTTATGTAATTTACAGCTCGTCCGATGATAAAAACGACATAACAGTAAGCGGCAGTACAAGCGGCACGCAGATAACTTTAAACGGTGTTATCGGCGGCACGCTTACCATATCGGGCGGCACGGTATATATTACTCTTGCCGACGGTACAGAAAATTCATTCGATAAAATAATAGTGGCAAACGGTGCAACGCTCTATCTGTATTGCTCGCTGCAATCCGCACATTCGTGTACGGATAATTGCGGCGTTATATGCGTAACTGAATTAGAGGTGTCGGGCACGCTGTATATCTACGGCGGCGTGGTTACGGCTTCAGAGGTTACCGTAAACAATATCCTCTATATTTTGGGCGGCGAGTTGAACGGCGCAGCAATAACGGCAGACGGCACGCTTTATATAAACGGCGGTGCGATATACGAAGCTACAATATCGGTAAGTGGCACTTTAAACGTAAACGGCGGCACGATCTATTATTCGCAGATTACGGCAAGCGGCACGCTTAATATAACCAAGGGTTCAGTTTTATATTCTACAATAACAGTAAGCGGCACGGCTATTATGTCGGGCGGCATTGTCTCGGCAGATAGCAGCAGCGATTATTCTGCCTTCTACGTAAACGGCGGTACTTTAACCGTCAGGGGCGGTACTGTATACGGTAACTCGGCTATGGATACCAGCGGCGCTGTGTATATATACGCCAATTCCCGCCTTTATGTAGACGGCGGCATTATCTCCGGAGGGGTATATGTAGAGGCGGACGCTACTATAACCGTTACCGACGGCGTTATAATGAATGGCGGCGGCTACGGCGACGTTACGTTAAGCGGCGGCTACGTTTACGGCGATTTTTACTCGGTAAGGAATAACGACGGCGACGAAATTTTCCTTATAGAAATTTCACTCCCCGATACTCTGGATATTTCAACAATAACAATTACTGTAGGCGAAGACACTTATTCCATAGGTCAAAGCTACACAACCAACGTGTTGTACATATACGGTGGCAGTGAAAGCACTACCAGCCTTGAATGTACGGTTTTATACAGTCAAATCAATTACGTTTATTCGCTTGAATTGCAATCTGCTGACTTCGTTTACAGACTTCCTGATAAAACCAGGATAGACGTAAGCGTGGCAAGCTATCTGCTTTCAGAAAGCCGTTACAGGCTCTACGGCGAAGAAACCGATACCATATACGTAAGCAACGGCTATTACGTAATATCCAAAACGTCCGACGAAACATGTTATCCCCTGTATACTTCGGGCAGCGTTACGTTAGAATTTAACAGCGTAACGGGTATGTCGGCAATCAACGTAGAGGAAAGCGGCGCGGTATTATACGGCAAAGCCGATTTTGCCGACGGCATAAGCGTGGGCAGTGAACTCGTCATAGGCGGCGGTACGTTTACGGCGGCTTATATCGGCAGTAATGTTGTTGTACAGGGCGGCTCGCTCACTGCCGACAACGTAACTGCAGACGGGCAAGTCACCGTAGAAGACGGCACGTTTACGGCAGAAACATTCTACGGCAAATTAACAGTCACGGGCGGCGAGGTTGTAATAACCGAGGCTGTTCCTAACACGGCAACTATTACAATCGACGGCGGCAGTGTAAACGCCGCGTTCGAAGGCACACCCGCAAACAGCAGCGGTAACAGGGTTTACCTGTTCACCCCCGATCTGTCTTTGATAGAGGGCGAAATTTATTCCGTGCTGGTTGATTCAGAAAGTTACAACATCAGCGGGGAATACACTGATTTATATCTCTACATTACTGGGCAGTCTCACGTAGTTTCGATAGAAAGTTCCGACGCTTACCTTGTATATAACCTTGTATATAGTAGCGGCAGCTTTACAGACTACGAAAACGGCGTTATAGATATTTCCGCAGGTTCGGTAGTCATAACAAGCAGCGGCTACAGCGTAGACGGCGGCGAATTGACGGAGTACGTCGGCGACTATGTATTTTTACAGTCAGACGAAGACTCCATAGCAAATACAATAACGGTAGACGGCGCGTCGGTCACCATTTATCTCTACGGCTTGTTTGTTTATACCGATGAAGATTACGTCATAAACGTAATAAACGGCGCAGAAGTTACCATAGTTCTGCCCGACGATGCCGACAATATTATCATTGCCGACGTAGCGGGTATATATGTAGACGGGGCTTCGTCCCTGGATATGGCATGTGCCCACACAGAAGAAAGCGGGCATACTGATTGCTCCGATTGCGGCATACTGTATTCATATTATTTGAGCCGTATATTCTACGTAGAGGGCACGCTTAACGTAAACGGCGGCTATTACATAGGCGGCAGTGCCGAACAGGGCGGCGTTATTTACGTGGCAAATGGCGGCACGGTAAATATAAACGGCGGTATTTTAGCCGGCAACGAGGCAACTTACGGCGGCGCTGTTTACATTTCAGACGGCTATGTAAATATCTACGGCGGCTATATTTACAGTAACGAGGCGGCTTACGGCGGCGTCGTTTACGTGGAGAGCGGTCGGCTGTACATTTCAGGCGGCAACATTCTTTCCAACTCGGCAACTTACGGCGGCGCTGTCTACGCAGAAGGCGGTACTTTAACCCTTGCCGAAGGCTTGATTTATGCAAACTCCGCTACCGCTGGCGGCGGCATAGTAGTAGGGGCAGGCGCTGCCGCAAATATCTACGGCGGCTACATATCGCTCAACACGGCAACATACGGCTCGGCAATATATGTGTACGGCGGCGGCACGCTTAAGGTATACGGCGGCATAATAACCGAAGAAAATATAGTTACCTGCCAGTCAAACGCGTCTGTATACGTCTGCGGCGGCATTTTAAGCGTATACGCTGATAGCCTGCAGGTTACAGGCGGCAGTGTAAACGTGTTAAACGGCAGTGTGACCGACGGCACAAACGTGCTTTATTGCCTGCAGATATCTCTTGAAGATTTACTTTCGTTAAAGGTAGACGGCGAACAGGTTGAATGGGATTTCAGCGAAGTTTATTCTTCTGCAACCGTGCCCGAATATTTATATATCTGGTTAAATTCATCTGCCCACCTTATAGAACAGACGACGTCGCTCGACACTACTTATTATATAGCCGTGTTTAACGGCGCTACGTTCACCCTTCACGCGGCGAGCGGCCTTTCAGCGACAAGTGTTATATATGATATTTACGGTACGTATTACGAGATTGACACTTACGGCTACTATTACATAGACGTAACGTCAGATAATTTAAGGCTTGCAATTTCAGCCGAATGTGTACTGTTTTTATCGGGCAAGGGCTTATCTTCCCTTACCATAAACGGCAGTTGTATAGCCAACGTCTACGGCTTGGACGGCTACGAAATAAGCACCATAGCGGTTGACGGCGGTGTTCTTATATTAAACGGTATAACTGCCGATACGGCAACGGTGGCAGAAAGCTCTTCCTTAAAAATTTCTGATAGCAGTATTGGCGAGGTTACTTTAGGGGCAAGCGCAAAACTTATTTTAAACAACGGCGAAATAAATATAACAACCGTTAATGTTTCTGCAGGCTCTTACATATCCGTAAGCGGCAGCCCCGTGCTCACGGGAATTATTACGGTAGACTTTGCCTCTTCGGCTTCGGCAATCTTGTTTGCCGATTCAACTGTTATAGATTACGTCAAGTATTTTGTAAGCGGCGACGTCACTTACGCTACGATAATGGAAGAAGGCGACGGGCTCAGGCTGGTTATGGCGGTAGTCACGCTTACCATAAGTTCACCCAACGGCAGTGTGTATATCGGCGGCACTGAATATTCCGACGGCGACAAAGTGTCGCTGGCTTTCAACGCTGCTTATACCATTAGTTTCAGCCCCGATTTATATTACTATCTGTCTTCAGCTAAAATAGGCAGCACAACCGTAGAGAGTACTATAACGTTGATAGAAAATTCAAAGCTCATAGTTGTGTATACAAAGGGCAATGTTGCCGCGTATTCAGAGGACGGCAGTACCTACATAGGCGCGTACAGCTCTATTTCAAACGCTGTAAACGCAAGCTACACGTACGTGCAGATGCTTACAGACAGCACTGTATCAATTACAATTAGCAGCAACATTACTTTAGATCTTAACGGCTATACCGTTTCCAATATTTCCGTTGCAAGCGGATATACTGTAACCGTAACGGGCGACGGCAGCTTAGTAGTTACCAATAGCGGAACTGTTATAATAAATAGCGGCAGTGCAACCGTAACAAACAACAACGGCGGCACGTTAATGGTATACGGCGGCGAAGTCACCGTTGCAAATGTGGGCACTCTTACAGTGTACAGCGGTTTAATAACTGTAAACAGCAACGATGGCACTATAATATCTTACGGCGGCGTGTTCACAACAGGCGGGCTTACCGTGTACGACGGCTCGACTAACGTTTTAACCGCGGTAGAAATTTCCCTCCCCGCAGGCACAACGGCAGTGTATGTTGACGGCACAAATTACAACATTTCTTTGACGGAAGATCAAACCGTATATATGTATGTCTTAAGCGGCATTAATATCTACGTCAACATTTCGGCAGGGTACAGGTATTACACTATAAGCGGTGATACGGCTGTATGGCAAGACGAATATACCGTCTACAACATTTCAGAAGGTTTTGTAACCATAACCACAGCTGGCAATTATTACATATTCCAGACCGATTCAAACGTGTACGGCATAACGGTAGAATTGACATCTTCAACAGATGAAGTTACGTTACACCTCGATTGCATATCCTTGCAGTCGGCGGGCTACGCGTTAAGGATAGTCTGCGGCACGGTTTATTTGCATGCCCAGGGTAGCGAGCTTTACGGTACGCTCGGCGATATAGTAGTGGAAGAAGACGGCTGTATTAACATAGCCGATTCTGTAACGGCAGACGTTACAATAAACGGCGGCGAGGTTGGTATTGCCGGCAGCATTACGGGTGACGTGACAAGTTACGGCGGTACGTTATACTCGGACGGATCTGTTACGGGCGATTTTAATGTGTACGGCGGACAGGCGGAAATTAATGGAATTGTAAACGGCAATACCGAAGTAAACGGCGGCACGCTGTATTTAAACGGGCAACTTTACGGCAATCTTACGGTGTACAGCGGTTACTTCTTGTCTTATAGCTCCACAATCATAAACGGGGATTTGACCGTATACGGCGGCGAGGTGTATCTATACTCAGCTCACCCCGGCGAGGCGATAACAGTAACCGTTTACGGCGATATAGTTATAGAAGGCGGCACTCTTACCGTTGACGATGACTGCACGCTTACCGTGGCAAGCGATATAGAAGTTTCTGGCGGCGAAATGTTGTCGCAGGGCTCTGTAGTCGGCAGCATTATTGTAGGCGGCGGCGACCTTACAATAAGCGGCGGTATATACGCAGACGGCATTCTTACCGTGGAAGACGGCACTGTTACAATAGATAACAGCATCTTCTACGATACGTCAACGCTTATTATAACTAACGGCACTACGTACATAAACGGCGGTCTGTTCTTAGGTACTGTAACTATACATGCCGAAGCGTACTGCGTTGTAAGCGGCGGTGCTTTCGCAAACGATATTTCTGACAGAACGCTTGATTCTGTTGATATAAGCAGCAGCTACTTCAATCTAACAACTTCAGTAACTTCTGTTGCATTCATCGGCGGCACGACTTATTCGGTAAGCCTTACGTTACCTTCTACAACTTTATACCTTGCTAGTGGCTACTATTTAAATATAAATGGCGTTACCGTGGCTAAGAGTATTTCAGCTATGAGCAGCGAACCCTCAGGCTTTGGTAACACCATATCAAGTAGCAGTGGCAGCAGTGTGACAATAGCAGCAACAGATAATTCATCTTACACGATAGGAGATTTTACCGGCAGTCTGACAATATCGGCTGTTGGCGGGAAATTGTATCTCTGGCTTGTCGGCTGTAACATGGATTCTATTACCGTTTCCGTATCAAATTTAATGTTTACTACGTGTAATATATATATTTATGTTGAAAGCGGTACAAATATTGTAGGTAGCATAACAAAAAGTAAGACTTCTTCTTATGTTAAGATACATCTTTATGCTAATGGCGGGCTGCTTTACTGCGACGGCGCTTTAACGGCTGATGAAATAGAAATGAACGGGGGTATGATTGTTGCCGGCTCATTTACAAGCGCAACGCCCGCGACAGACGCCACGCTTGCCGTAGTAGACCTTTCTTCTTCAACAAGCGTAGCCGAAGTATGGATAGCCGCCCCTGACGAGATTTACAGCTTCACGCTTGACTATTGCTATAATATGTCTACGCTTTACTTGTGGTACGGCGGCAAGACAGACGAATCTTACGAATATATCGCGACAGTGTTATCTTTCTCGGGTACATTCACAACCATAGATTTGTGTTATTCCGAGGAGGCGGGCGTAATTGCAAACTCTGTAGAAGAGGATATATTTGATCACGTTATTACGGGTACTTTAGAAGGCTACACCGTACAATACCTTGTAAACGGCAGCTGGACTGCCACAGTTCCCACCGATGCGGGCACGTACAGCGCACGGCTTATGTACACCGTGGGCGAATATAGCGAGTATACCGTATACAAGGCGTACGACAGCTGGACGGTTACAATATCGTCTTCAGCCATAAGCGCGGCTGTAACGTGGAGCAATACAAACGTTTCAGAACAAGCTATTAACATACTTACTGCAACCACCGCGTATAACATAGAGCTTACTTTAACCTATTACGACGCCGCAGGCAACTTGTTATCTTCCGAGCCTACGTCGGCTGGCGTGTATACCGTTGTCGCCACTTGTGCAGACGATAGCTACACGCTTACCAATAACACGATAACTTACGTTATAGGCAACTATACGCTTGCCTCTAAGTACAGCGGATACACCGTAACCATAACGGGCACGAACACGTATACAACAACAGGCAATAACGTATACCTCGAAGGCGCTGTAAACTATATTTATATAGAGGGCGTGGACGTCTATTACATGGCGGTTTATAACGATAGTTCTTACAATTACGTATTAACTGAGGGGCTTGGTTCGTTCGATATGTCTTACGGCGATCTTGTGATAGATGCAAACGGCTTTACCTATTGCGGCGTAACGTTCACAGGCTACAGCGGCGATTACACGCTTACGGGCGGCAGCTCCTCGGCAACGGTTACCGTAAATTCAGGTTGCACTGCCAACATAACGTTAGATAGCTGCACGCTGTTATCCATAGGCGGCGATGGTACTATAGTTGTTACTATATCTTACGGGCTTTGCTCGGTAGAAAGCATAACCGCCGCAATGGTTATAATTGAAGACGGAGCTGTGCTTTCGCAAAGTTTAAACAGCAGCTTTATAACCAACGGCACAACGCAGGTTTACGACTGCCTTGTAGAATTGGATGGGGAATATGCCGTAATTAAAATAGAAATTGACGGCGTGGAAACTGAAGTTTTGTTCACGGCATCGTCTTTTATATTATATCTTACGGCTGAAGATCATTCCATAATTTTAACCCTTTCAGACGATACTCAAATTGAGTACACGGCAACCTATTCAAACGGCTTTACCTGTACCGTAAAAGAAGATACCTCGGGCGGCACGACTCCCAGCGAACCTACTCAGCCTACAACAGTAGTAAACAGCTGGACTTCAGAAAGTTACGTGTTCACGGTAAGGGGCGAAGTGATAGAGGCAGACAGTGAAGGAGTTGTCTATATAACCGTAGGCACGACTTTCACTGTAAGCGGTTATCAGGCGGCATACGGCGAAGTGCAGTATCTTTACTGCTCCACGATAAACGGAACTTATACAGACGAAGTTCCCACAGCGGCTGGCACGTACTATGTATTAGCTTACGTTGCCGCTGGCAGTAATTACGATGAATTAGAAGGCACGCCGCAGAAGTTCGTTTTAGAAGAAATGGCTGCAACTTACACTGTCACCGTGGTAAGCCTTGGCGAAGTAATTTACACCGGTTCATATACTGCTAATTCCGTAATTTCAAACAGTAACGTAAACGCGTTTGGCGTTACGGTGACCGCCCCCGACGGCTTCACGTTCGACCGCTGGGTTTATGCCGACGGCACGTACGATAGCAGCTTTATCACTGTGGACAGCAATATTACCGTTTACGCCCGCTTCAAGGCAACATTATCGCTCGAAGTTGAAGGCGACGGTACTGTGTCAATAAACGGCATAAGCTATACAACAAACGGCAGTGTAACTATATACTACGGCACTGAGTACGAGATAACCACCCAGTCGTCTTATGTTGCGCATATCTGTTTAGACGGCACTATTTTAGACGGAACAAGTTACACGCTTACCCCTTACGGCGATTGCACATTAAAGGTAGTCTTCGATGACAACGGTGTTGTCGTATACGTCGGCTCTGTTAGCGAAACCAATAAGCTCGGAATGTACAATACCCTGGCAGAAGCGTTCGACGCCGCAGACGGCTATTCGGTAATATACGTCGTGCTTAACACCGACGTCAGCGCCGCGATAGAGGTATACGGCAATGTGACAATAAACCTTAACGGCTACGTATGGGAGGCAGAGGGCACTGTAGTTACAGGCAGTCTTACCATAATAGATACCGATGCCAACGCGGCAAGCGGCATTGCCCTTGTAGCCGAAACGCAAAGTGCTGTAGGCACGGTAAACGGCACTGTGACGGTAGAGGGCGGCACTGTCTATATGCAGGGCGGCACTGTACAACAGCTTTATCTTTCCGAAGGTACAGCGTACATAGAAGACGGCACGCTTACTTCTGCATACGTGGGCAGCAAGGCAACGCTCTCCGTCAGCGGCGGCAACATACTTTCGGTGACGGGCTACGGCAATATCGTAAACGGCACAAGCATGCTCTACAGCCTGCAGATACCCGTCGATTCAGACGTAACGTCCGTTCTGGTAAACGGCAGCGATACATACAGCGTTACTACAATAGACGGCATTGTATACCTGTGGCTTTCTTCCGATGCAGCCACTGTAGAAATAGACGGCACAACGCATACCCTTACCTATAAAAACGGTACGTTCACCCTTGAAAACGCATGGACATCCACAAGGGCTATGTATTCAATTCTTGCCGAAATCCCTGCCGAGATAGACTACGGCGACGAAGCCGTAACCGACAGCCTTTTAGCTGAAGTACAGTCGATATACGGCACGGCGTGCGTACAGTACAGCACTGATACAGATACCTGGTCAGATGATTACCCTTCATCGGCTGGCGATTACTACGTGCGTATATACGTGGCGGCTGGCGCTAACTACACGGCGCTCTCGTCAGACTGGGTAGAAGTAACTATAAATAAGAGCAGTTCAGCAAAAGCCTCGCTGTTCAATGTAACCATTCCCGACGTAAGCTCGCTTGTATACGACGGCAGCGCTAAAACCGTAAAGATAACGGCAACTGTAGATGTAGGCGGGATAACTCTTTACTACAGCACAGACGGCGTTACGTGGACTACGGCAAAACCTGCCAATGCAGGCACGTACTACTTTGCTATAGATATCGCTGGCAACGACAGTATGACGGCGGCAACAAAATTCACCGACGGCAGCTGGACGTTCACAATTACCAGGCAGACAGTAACCAACCCTGAAGAAGACACGCAGACTTACGTTTATAGCGGTGATTCCTGCGTATACACGCTTACGGGCAGCACTCTGTACAGCATATCCAACAACGCCAAGATAGAGGCTGGCACGTACACGGTAACGGTAACCCTTAACGATAAAACCAACTATGCTTGGGCAGACGATACCGACGGCGACGGAATTATAACATACACGTTTGTTATCCTGCCCCAGACGGTGCAGACTCCCACAGCCGACAGCACAAGTTACGTGTACAGCGGAAGCGTGCTTACCTATATTATAGCCGATAACGACAACTACACCGTAAGCGGCGGCTCGCAGAGGAACGCAGACACGTACTATGTAACCGTTTCCCTGCTCAACAAAAATAATTACTGCTGGTCAGACGGCTCTACCGAAGATCTTGTATTCGAGTTCGTTATAGAAAAGGCTCAGGCAAACCTTGTGGTAGAAAACTTGACGGTGGAATACGGCGAGGATATAGACTTTGCGTGGACGGCAGACAGCGACACAGGCGAAGTTACAGTAGTTTACTATCTTAACGGCAGCCAGACCGAAATTCTTTCGGCAGGCGTGTATTCGGCTATCGTAACCATTGCCGAAACGGATAACTATAACAGCGCTACGGTAAACGTAACCGTTACCGTAAACAAGGCTTCGCAGGAAACTGTAGAGGCAGTGGCAGTAATGTATTCTTCGGCAGAAGAAATCAGAAAGGGCGAAAGCTACGCCATATCGCTATCAGGGCTGCAAGTAACAGACGGCACTATAACATACACTTCGAGCGACGAAAGCGTTGCCACCGTGTCAGAAGACGGCACTGTAACTATAGTGGGCATAGGCACTTACACAATAACCGTAACGCTTACGGGCGACAGCTGCTATGCCGACTGGGTTTACGAGTTAGACGAAGTTACCATACGCTACGACTTCACCTGGGTTTATATGGCTCTTATGGCGCTTGCAGCGCTGGCAGTAATCTCTGTAATAGTTATTATACCCGTAAAAAGGCATAGGGCTAAAAACAGGCAGGAAGTGGAAAATATTCTTGCCGTTTCAAGGGCGTTTGAGTGGAACGAGGCTCAGGAGCGCGAGGCGCTCGAAGCAGAACTTGCGGCAGAAGAGGCGGCACAGGAAAACTCATCTTACAGCGACGTGCGCGTGGAAAAGGTTTCCGCCGTTGCCGAGACCGAGGAGGGCGAACCCGCCGAAAAGGCAGTTCCGCTTACCCCTGACGAGGCAGATGTGCTTATTAAGCGCTACCGCGAAAACGAAAATATTCTGCGCAAGATAGACTGGGGCGCTGAAGAAACTTAAATTTTGGCTAAAATACCTAAAATTTATGCAGATTAACTAACAATGTTATTCAGAAGTGTAATAAATTTAAACTTTACTTGACAAACATATAAAAAAGAAGTAAAATATAATTAATTTTAGTTTAAGTTATAT
>JAJQII010000057.1 GCA_021199295.1 Clostridia bacterium | reverse complement strand
AATAATCACAGATAAAATCAATAAAAACCATTCTATAAAATACGTAAACAGTAAAAAAATAAACGGCGTTAATATTTGTTGATATTTTCTTCGCCGTGTGATATAATTTTTCGTGACATAACTTTTTACGGCAGTAAGCGTTTTTTATGAATCTTGTATTTTTTGATATCGAATGCGCAAGCGTCTACAAAACCATGGCAAAAATCTGTGCCTTCGGCTACGTGTTGTGCGACGAAAATTTCAATATAATAAAAAAGGAAGATATTTTAATCAATCCGCGAGGCTCTTTCCACCTTACCGACAGCAAGGGCGAAAAGGGGATAGTGCTTCCGTATAAATACAACGAATTTAAAAAACATCCCGATTTCCGTGCCGTGTACCCGCAGATCAAAGCCCTTTTAGAAGACGAAAATAACATTGTCGCAGGGCACGCGACCTGCAACGATGTAAATTACCTCAATTTAGAGACGAAGCGTTTTTCGCTGCCCTCGTTCAATTTTAAATTTTCTGACACCCAGCTTATTTATATGACCAAGACAGGCGGCTTTGCCAGGCAGTTCGGGCTTGAATATATCACAAAAGATATGAATATAGAGTTTACTCCCCACCGTGCCGCCGACGACGCGTACGCCACAATGCGTATCGCACAGGAATTTTGCAAGACGGAAAATTGTAATTTTTCCCAGCTGGAAAAAACTCTTAAAATTACCCGCGGCAGGATAGAAGATTACCGCATTACCAAACCGCGTTCGCAGGGCTCGCTGGAATACAACGCCCGTATGCGTGCCGAAAAGGAGGAGCGTTCCCGCATCCGCAGGGAATTTTTTATCTATCTTTCGCGCAAAAAGAAAAAGTCTTCGGGCGAACTTATTGGCAAAAAATTCAATTTTTCCCGTATCATAGAAGATAATCTCGAGCTTTCCAAAAAACTGCTCGACGGTATTTACGCAAAGGGCGGCGTATATACCCAGCGCCTTGCTGAAAGCAACGTGTACGTTCCTGCGGCAGAAGACGGCACAACGCGCACGCGCATAGCTTTAAGCACCGAAGGGCTGCAGATTATGGGCTTAGACGAGTTGCAGGAGCTTTTAAAATGAATTTACCGCAGGACTTTTTAAACAGAATGCAGGCACGCCTCGGCGGCTCTTACAGCCAATTTTTATCCTCTTACGATAAACCCGCCGTGCGCGGAATAAGGGTAAACTCACTAAAAATTTCGGCGGAAGAATACAAAAAAATATCCCCGTTTGCCGTCGCTCCCGTCCCGTGGGAGAAGGACGGCTTTTATATAACCGAAGAAAAACCTGGTAAATTTATCGAACACGCGGCGGGGCTGTATTACGTGCAAGAGCCTTCGGCAATGTGCGCAGCGCCCCTTTTACAAGCCGACGGCGGCAACGTACTCGATTTGTGTTCCGCTCCCGGCGGCAAGGGCACTCAGCTTGCCCAGGCTATGGCGGGCAGCGGCACGCTCTTTTTAAATGAAATCAATTTTTCGCGGGCAAAAATACTTTCGCAGAACGTGGAGCGCTTAGGCGTCCGCAATGCCGTTGTAACGGTGGCAAGCCCTGCGGCGCTTGTCGAAAATTACGCGGGCTGTTTTGATAAAATACTGGTAGACGCTCCCTGTTCGGGCGAGGGCATGTTCAAAAAGGAGCAAGCCGCCGTCACAGAATGGAGTACGGAAAACGTAAAAATGTGTGCCGAACGCCAGCGGGATATCTTAAGAAGTGCAGATAAATTGCTTCGCGGCGGCGGTATGCTCGTCTATTCCACCTGTACGTTTGCCGAGGAAGAGGACGAATGGCAGATAGAAAATTTTCTTGCCTCACACAAAAATTATAAACTGGTAAAAGAGGAAAAGTTATATCCGCATGAGGTGGCGGGGGAGGGGCACTTTGCCGCTCTGCTTATAAAGTGCGACGGGGAAAGGGATGATTTTACCCCTGCGCCCGTCTTAAAGGATAAAGCAAAAGAAAAGATTTACCGCTCGTTCGAAAGCGATTTTTTAAAAGAAAAGTTTGGCAATCTTTGCCTTGTGGGCGATACGCTTTATTCACTGCCGCAGGGTATGCCCCTGCCAAAAGTACAAACGCTGCGTGCGGGCGTACGCTTAGGAGATTTTGAAAAAGGCAGGTTTGTACCTTCACACTCGCTTGCGATGTGTATGGGCAAGACAGACGGCATAGCGCTTGACGAAAAGGCGGCGGCAGACTATTTAAACGGGCTTACCGTAAGCTGCCCGATATCTTCTTCAGGTTGGAAAGTTGCTACTTACAAGGGTTATCCGCTCGGCTGGTGCAAGTGCTCGGGCGGTATGGCAAAGAACCATTATCCCAAAGGCTTGCGTTTAAAAATTTAACAACAAATTAAAATCCCGAAACGGTTTCGTTTCGGGATTTTCTTTACGGCTTACGCCGTTTATTCTGTTTTGTCCTCAGGGGGAGTGGTATCGTCGTCTTCAGGCGCTTCGGTTGTTTCGGTAAGACCAAGCTTCCTTATATAGTGTTTGCGCTTGCCCGAGTAAACGTTCTTTACGTTTATTCTCTTGCGGCGTATTCTCTTTACAAGGTCGCGTACAAGCAGCGAGAGCATTGTGAAGATAAGCACTACCACAAGCACGATAGACGCTACAAGCAGCCATACGCTGAACTCTGAATCGTCGTCTTCTTCGTCTTCTTCCTCTTCCTCGGCAGTGGTGCTTTCTATTGTCACGTCAGAGGCGCTGTAATCTATAAACGTTACGTAAGCGGCGCTGTCGCTGTCGTAGTAGCTTAAGAACACAAGCGTTTCTTCGTAGCTGTCATACGAGTAGTCGTAACCGGTTTCGTCGTCTGCGGCGACTTCCGCGTTGAACGGAACGTAGCCTGCGTCATCGTAGAGGGAGTAGGTGTAGTACTGCACGCGGTCATCAAAGTTTGTAAGCGTCTTCCAGTAGCTTGCCGTGCTGCTGTCATCGGCAACAGCCGTTCTGTACATTGCCGTTATAAGGCTGTCTATATCTTCGTAGCTTGTATATTTGCCAAGCATGTAGCTTTCAAATACGTTCTTATAATAGCTTAAGTTCTGGTCAGTATCCTTTATGGTATTTTCCTTAAAGTAGCCTTCTTCGTTAAGCAGGTATACGTAAGCGTTTATAATTTCGGTAGTGTACTGGTCTACAAGGTCGGCATAGGTGTCTTCGTCCACGGTAACGCTGCTGTAGTCGAACGCCACAAAAGAGCCTTCCATGCTTGCATCGTTGGTTACCGTAACCGTGTCGCCGTCTACCGTAACGCCGCTTGTTTCCCTTGCACCGCTCCAGAGTTCTAACGTGTAGTCGTAACTCGTGTCGCCCGTGTGGATATAGAACGTTACCGTCTGCCAGGTTTCGCCCACAGGGTTGCCGTTGGCATCGTAGCCTGCATCATTTAATGTGGTGGCAAGTTCGCCGTCGGCGGTGTACCTTGCGTCTATCACCGCGTACATCTGGGTGTCAGAATTTGTGTTGTCGTACCTTAATTCAAGTTTGCTTGTATCGAAGTTAGAAACAACGTCAGAATAATCTATTTCGTCGTCGTCATCCTCGTCTTCAGCTTCGGTTATTATAATGTAGTGGTAACCAGCCCCGCTGAAGTAAGTGTTGTCGTAACGGAACACACGCGTGTATTCGCCGTCGCTATCGTAAGCTATAAGGTAGTGGGGGGACTGGATGGCGCTCGCGTCGCCGCTTGCCGCCTTGTCCGCTTCAGTTTGGCTTATATAATAGGTAGTGTCGCTGTCAACGTCCTCGTAAATAGCCGAGGTAACTTTGCCGTCTCCGTCTATATACCAGTATTCCGAACTCTGGTCGTAGTACATACGCGAGTAGTTGTTAAGGTTTGCAAACAGGTTGCCTTCTTCATCCTCGTACAGCCCGTCATCACGTATATAGTATACCACGTGGTCAGCCGAGTTGTAATCGTCATCGTCGTAGTCAGGCTCTCCGTCCAGAACGTTGCCCTGGTTGTCGTACCAGAAGCTGTATTCAGGCAGGTTAAGCGTCATAACGTCGCTCGACGTGCCGTCGCTTTCTGTAAGGTAAACATACGCCACAGCGCCTTTGCTTACATATACTTTAACGGTTATAATTTCGTAGCTGTCGCTCGAAACGCTTGTAGCCGAGTTTGCAATGTAGCCGTAGTTTATTGCGGCATTCTTAATGGAGTTGTCTTCCGCCAGGAATGTTCTTACCGTGTTTGCTATAAGCAGAGGCTGGATAGAGGTATCGCCGAATATATCGCTCCATGTTGTAAGCGCCGTATTGTACTGAGTGCCCTTTGTCGCCGTTATATAATTAAGGATAATTTCTACCCATTTATAACTGTTGCTGCTGTCGCGGTAAGTTTCCCAGTAATCCTGGTTAATTAAACCCGCGTTGTCGTTTCCGTTCCTCTGGTCGTAGCCAGAACTGTCTATGCTGTCAGAATATACAATCGAGGCGCTTCCGCCGTACACGCCCGTGTAGGAAGAAGGATTGGAAATTTCCGTCTTAATCTTGTTGGATTCAACGGTGGGGGTGGTGTCGAAGTAGCTGTTTTCCCTTGCGTCTGTCGTCGTAAGCGAGAATGCCGCCGCGTAGTCGCCTGTAGATGTAAGGTCGTAAATATCTTCTTCAACGTCCATTATCTGGATATTGGTTATCGCAAGGTAGCCTGCCTTGTAGTCGGTAGAGTCGGTATCCTTTATCGTGGTGTTGCCGAACGATACGTGCATTTCAAAGGTCATTTCGTCGTCGGTGGTATTTTCTATATAGAAGAAACACTGTACCCAGCCGCCGTAAATATCGTCTTCATCGCCTATATCAAATGTTACGCCCGTCGTGTCTACCGAAAGGGAAGATACCTGGTCTGTATCTATAACGGTATTGCCCGCGTCGTCTTGTTTATGTGCGTAAAGGGCAGCCGTTGCCGCCGCGAAGTCGTCCATATCCGATGTCTTTAACCAGAAGGACATTATCTTATAGCTGTGCGCGTCTATGGCAAATGCCGAGTTGGTAATGGTGGCGGTGTATGCCGCACCGTTTGCCGACAGAATCATAAGCGCTGTGTCGTTGTCGTCATCCTTGTAGTTAGGCAGCGACTTTGCACCCGTCAACACATTTTCTATCGTGTTGGCGTAGTAGGTGTACCCTTCGCCGTACGATGAAGCGTTCGCAATGTCTGTCGTAAGGTCGCTTAAGTCAAACAGTCCAAGAACGTCGTAAGTGGTATCTATACTGTCGCTCAATACGTTTACTTTATAATCATTATTACTGCCGTTGTATTTTCCGTCTTCAGTCAGCCCGCCGTACGTGCTGATAGCTCCTTTGGAAGTTACGTAGTAATCAGAATCCCTTGTGTAATCAACGGAAGTGCCCGCAAGCGAGATATCTGTACGCGTTTTTCTTGAAGAAAGGTCAAGGTAGTAGTACTTGGTGCTTTCAACGTTAATGTCGTCTTCTATCTTAAAGATTTTTTCATCTTCTTCGCTTGTAAGGTAACATTCGTTGGTAACGGTGGCGCTGTCGTAGCCAGTCTTTTCTATGCTCGAATAGATTGTGCACTTAACGTCGTCAAAGAACGCGTAGCCCTCGCACGTTTCGCTGTAATCGCTTGAGCTTGCCGCCTGCCCTAAACCCAAGGTAACGGTAATAGTGCTTTCGGCAAAGTCGCAGCCGTTTACATATATGGTATATTTAACCCAGCCGTTATTTGTTGTAACGCCGTCTGTCCTTATATTTTCAATATAAAGGGAGTCAACCGAAGATCCGCCTACCGTCTGTTCTATCTCGATGTAAGCGCCCCTGCCCTCGTAAATGGTGTTGCCGTTGCGGTCGTAAATAAGTTCGCTCGTCTTTACCCACACGCTGAGTTCTGCCGCAGTGTTGGGCTCTAACGTAACGCTGGTAGAGGCTGAATAGCTCTGCGCAGTGCCGTAACGTGTATCGTCGTTCACATAGTTGTGAACCATAAGCACGTGGCTTTCGTAAGGTTCTTCTAATTCACTGTCGTAGTAGTATTCGCCGTCTTCGTCTGCGTACAGAAGGACGGTTTCGCCTGCCTTGTATTCAAGATCGCCGTGTGTCTCATCGGTGTCTGCAACGTATGTGGCTACATAACTTTGACCTTCAACGGTGGTAATAACGTTGTGCGTCTTGGGGTTGTCTACAATATACTTTATATTTACTTCGTTAGAATTTTCGTCTACGTAAGTGCCGTTCTGTGCTATAACGGTAATCTGGTTGCCGTCGTCGTCAAGCACGTAATATCCGCTTTCGGCGTCGCCGTAAAGGGTATAGTAAGTGTTGCCGTCAGCGTCTTCGCCGTTAATACCCGCATAGGTATTTTTATAGGGTATATCCCTCGACTTCATGCCGTTGTAGTCAACGTATTCGTCCTCGTAATCGTCGTCATCTTCGTCAAGGTTGTTGTTATAGTCAAGCGTTTCGGCAAGGCTGGGGTCAGAAATTTTGTTCCAGCCCGACTCGGATGTATCCAAAACGCCGTTCATAACGTAGTTTGTGTTGCCCGAAGTGGAAGACGACCAGTTGCTTGGCGTATATATGATATACGTTTCGTCGTCGCTGTCCGAATAAAACTCAAAATTACCGTTCAGAATGGTTTGAGTGTCGTTGGTAGAGGTAGTCTTTTCCGTCTCGTCGTCATCGTCAGAGCAAGCCGCCGCAAAGAACAACGATAAAGCCATAATAACGCTTAAAAGCATTACCATAACTACCCTTAATTTCGATTTCAAGTAACTGTTTTTACTGAACATAAAACACCTGCAATTTATTTTATAGTAGATATATCAAAAATAAAAATCGTACTTTAATATTTTAATATAAAAGCAGGTTATACGCAAGCAATTTACCGCCAAATTTGCAGAAAATAAAGTTAATTTTAATTTTATTGCGCAAAATGACTGGTAAGGAGAGCCCGAAAAATCGGGCGGCATGCACACAATATGGCAACTTCAGGCAAAACAATACGCAAAGCGGCGTGCGGCGGCGCGGTGGGCGCGGCAAACGGACTTTTCGGCGGAGGGGGCGGAATGATAGCCGTGCCGCTATTAACGGGGCTTTTGGGTTACAGGGAAAAAACCGCCCACGCCACGGCTATAATTATCATCGCTCCCGTAAGTTTTGTAAGTGCCATAGTTTACTGGATAGCCGGTTTTGCCGACCTTTCGGTAATAATCCCGTCGGCTTTGGGCATGGCGGCAGGCGGTGCGCTGGGCGCTATGCTTTTAGATAAATTGCCGCTTACGGCAGTAAAACTTATATTTATCGCAGTAATGCTCGCGGCAGGCATAAGGATGATGCTGTGATTTTTAACATTACGCTAATTTTTGCCGTATTGTCGGGGCTTCTTGGCGGAATGGGAATGGGCGGCGGCACTATCCTTATACCTGCGCTCACTATCTTTTTAGGCGTGGAGCAGCATGTGGCGCAGGCGGCAAACCTGTTCGCCTTTCTGCCCATGTCCCTCATAAGCCTTAAAGTACATGCAGGCAACGGGTTGGTGCAAAAAAACGGAATACTTTCCATAATAATTCCCGCCGTGATAGTGTCGTCCGCAGGCGCTGCCATAGCGGCGTTTATCCCGTCAGAGGCTTTGCAAAAGCTTTTCGGGGCGTTCCTCGTAGCCCTTGCAATAAAACAGCTTTACGATCTTAAAAAATTAAAGAGCAAAAAGTAAATTACGCATCTTGTTTGCTTTTGCCCTTTTTGCGCCTTGCAGCTATAAAGTTTTTCACGGGCGCAAGGCTGTACATTTTGGCGGCGTACATAAGCGCGAGCGTGAATGCCGCCACTACAACGCCCCCTGCGATAAGCTGCGCTACCTGCGGCAAAAACATTTCCAAAAGGTTTACCGCAAGCATGCCGAAAAGGCTGCAAACGGCACATACTGCCGTGCCTTTTAAAATAAACGGCAATATTTTAACGCCTTTGCACAGCTTGTTAAGCAACCTCAAATTGAGTATAGCGGTAACCAGAAAACTTATGCCTAAACCTATAACGTAAGAATAGATCCCCGCAACCGGGGTAAGTATGGCAATGCACGCCATCATAGCACCAGCTCCCGCAAAATAGTAAATAAGAGTCTGCCTTTCCCTGTTCATACTGTTAAGCACGGTGTTGGTTATCATAGAAATGCACATCGGCAGTAAAATTATACAGCAGTTTTTTACTATTTCACCGCAAAGCCCGTCAGAAAAGAGTACGTTCCCCATAGTTTCGCCAAGGGAAAAGAGCAGGGGTATAAGTAAAAACGCTATAAATATTGCCGCTTTAAGCGAATTTTCCACGTCTGTTTTAAGTTTTTCCGTCTTGTTGCGGTAAAAATTTTCCGATAGTTCGGGCGCTAACACAACGGCTATAGAGCCTATAAGTGAAGACGGTATAAAAAGTATGGGTATGCTCATCCCTGCCGCCACGCCGTACAGGCTTACTGCGTCGCTGTTGGTCATTCCGCACATATTTACAAGGAGCATAGGCATCATTACCGCCACGAGCGAGTTTAAAAGAGAGGTAGAAGTACGCATTGCCGTAATGGGCAGCGAGCTTGCTAAAAGGGGTTTAAGCTGTTTTTTGGGGTTTACCAGCCTGCCGCCCTTATGGAAGTACCAGCAAAGCGATACTATAAAGGAAAATATGTAAGAGACAAATACGGCGATCCCTGCCCGCATAGCCCCGTCGTAGGCGCTTTCGGCGTTTGCGATAAGCACGCAGCCGAGTATTACCATAAAAGAATCTTCGGCAAGTTCTATAAGGCTGTACGGCATAAACTGTTTTTCGCCCCAGAACGTCCCGCGCATAACGGCGTATACCGAAGTAAGAATAAGCCCCGGTAAAATAATTAAAAAGACGTCTAAACACCTTTCATCCGAAAACAGAAAGCCGAAAAGGTTTCTGCCCGCAAAAATAATAATGCAGGCGGGAATGGTAAATATAAAGGTGCTTACAATGCCCGCGGTAACAACGGCGTGTTTAGCCGAGCTGTTGCCTATGGCGTTCTGTTTGGTTATAAGCCTGGACACGGTAACGGGAACGCCGCTCGAGGCGGCTGTAAGGAATACCGAAAAAACTGAAAGGGCTATCTGGTATATGCCTACGCCTTCAGCGCCGATAATGTGCGACAGCACAATGCGGTACAAAAAACTGACTGATTTTTCTATTACCGAAAAAATAGTGACCTGCGCAGTGGTCTGGTAAATGTTCTTGCTCATCAAGAATATTCTACAAATTCAGCGTTGCAAATATGAGCATGTAAGGCTTAATAAATTTTTTAAGTTGCAATTATTCCGCCGTTTTTTGCATATTATATATAAAATGTATGAACTTAAACTTGCAAAAAGCAGATATTACAGGGTAAAACGCGGGCAAAGCGCCTCTGATATCGAAAATACTCTCTGCATGCCTGTGCCGCAAAACATCCGCGAGGGTATGATAATAGAAGTGCCCCGCTGTAATTTTTTCATTTACAAGGCAGATGTGGGCGATACATATTCTTCTGTGGCGCAAAAATTCGGGCTGGAGGCGGAAGAGTTAAGGCGCGTAAACGGCGGCAGGGCGGTTTTCCCCACTTGCCGCATATTTATACCATGTAAATAAATCTTGCGGCAAAACATATAATAAATTAAAACCATACAAACGGAGGTAAAAAATGTCTTTCTTTTCCAATTTCCAGTCAGACAAATGCCCTGGCAGCATCAGCGGCAATCCAACCAGCGGGCTGTGCGAAAAGGTGTGCATCCAGGCACAAAAGATTTTCGACGCGTGCATAAAGCAGGTCCAGCTCGAAGATTACACGCTTACCCTTTCCGACGCCCAGCCTGCCGACGCTACATATCCTTTGACTTTTATAAGCGCTAAGTCGCTTTCGTCCGAAGGGACTATTACATCTTTAAGCGTAGACAGGATGCCCGACAAGCCTGGCTGTGCAAGGGTTCAGGCTACCGTAAGCATACCTGTAGAAGTGCTTTACACCGACGCTAACGGCACTGAAGGCAGTGCTTCTTCAATCATAAGCGTAAAGCAAGACGTGCTTTTGTACGTCCCCGCGCCCTCTATAATGCCATATAAAATAACGGCAGAGGTAAGCGCCGTGTGCGCCGAAGGCACTTTCAACGCGGATGACGGAACATTTTCCGTAGACGCATGCGTAACGATAATTTTAAAAGTTTCTATAGACGTTCAGATACTTTTGCCGAGCTACGGTTATTGCACAATCCCGCCCGCTCAGGACTTTTCGCAAGAGGTTTGCGCAGGGTTTTTCGAGCTGCCTTTGTACCCCAAACAGGGGAAATGCTGCCCGAACAAGTAGGTTTATTTGCAGTAAAAGCCCGATGGCAAGTTGCCGTCGGGCTTTATAAATTAAACTTTGGATAAAAATTGCTTTCGTTTTGATATTAATTGTGGTATCATATATAAGGTATGAATGTATATGCTGTTAGCGACCTTCATCTATCGGGCGCGGATACAAAACCAATGAATATTTTCGGCGAAAAGTGGAACGGGCATTTTGACAAGATCTGTTCCGACTGGAACGCTAAGGTGCAAGACGGCGACGTCGTTTTAATATGCGGCGATATCAGCTGGGGCAACGTGTTGGAAGAAGGACTCGTGGATTTAAGGCGGTTAAGCGGGTTAAAGGGCACAAAAATTTTTATTAAGGGCAACCACGACTTCTGGTGGAACGGCATTACAAAACTCCGCGACGCGAAACCTGACGAAAGTTTTATATTTCTGCAGAACGACAGCGTAAAGGTGGGCGACGTGGTTTTCTGCGGTTCTCGCGGATGGACGTGCCCTGGAAGCCCCGATTTTACCGAGCAGGACAATAAGATATACCTTCGTGAAGCAGAACGTTTTAAACTTTGTTTCCGCTCGGCAGAAAAAATCCGTACCGGGGGCGACAGGCTTCTGGCGCTTATCCATTACCCGCCCTACAGCCTCAAAAACCCCGACACGCTTTTTACGCGCCAGTTCGAAGAAAACAAGGTAGACAAGGTTATTTTCGGCCATCTGCACGGCGACGCGTATTTCCCCATGCGTTCGGTTAAAAACGGCATAGAATACATTCTTACGTCCTGCGACAAAACAGGCTTTAAACTTGTAAAAATTCTTTAGCTTTCTGATTAGCGCAAGGCGTTTTTAAACGGCAAATCTTTCTTAAATTTTATTAAAAATTTAACTAATCACTTTACTTTGTTTTCGCGTTGTGGTATACTTCTTTAAAAGCAAAGGGTTAGGGGCATGCGCTGCTTTAGGCGTTAATTTTGTGCCCCTGTCATTCAAGAGATAACTTTATGGCGGTTTTTTCGGCTATTGCGGCAGGGGGAGTCCCCTCGGGAAGATATTGATATGCAAGCGGGTTTACTGCACGGTGTATTTGTTATTCCGTTGCAGCATAGCCGCTTTTTTTCTGTAAACGGATAAGTCGGCTCTGCCATGTTGCGAAAGGGAGATTTTCTATGTTAAAAAGTAAGGATTTGCTCGGTCTGCTGCATACTGACGCGCAGGAAATAACAGAGATTTTAGATAAGGCTGCTCATCTTAAAACCTTTTTATGCGGCAAAAGCAAATGCGGCGACAGCTTAAAGGGCAGCACGCTTATTACTTTGTTTTACGAAAACAGCACGCGCACGCGCACTTCGTTCGAGCTTGCGGGCAAATACCTCGGCGCTAACGAGGTCAATATTTCAGCTTCGTCAAGTTCGGTGCAAAAGGGCGAAACGCTTATCGACACGGGCAAAACGCTCGACGCTATGAAGATAGATTATATCGCAATGCGCCACCCTATGTCGGGAGCGCCCTATCTTCTTGCAAAAAATGTAAAGGCATCCGTTTTAAATGCCGGCGATGGTATGAACGAGCATCCCACGCAGGCACTCTTAGATATGTTTACGCTCCGCGAACACTTCGGCACTCTCAAGGGGCTCAAAGTGGCGATTTTAGGCGATATCAAGCACAGCAGGGTGGCAAAATCCAACCTCTTCGGCTTAAGCAAAATGGGGGCGGAAGTATGGTTCTACGCACCCGCCACGCTTATGCCTAAGGATATAGATAAATTAGGCGCTCACGTCGCCCGTTCTATGGAAGAGGCTATAGACGGCGCAGACGGGGTTATGGGTTTAAGAATTCAGCTCGAGCGCCAGCAGGGCGGGCTTTTTCCTTCGCTTTCAGAATACAGTAAGTTTTACGGCGTAAAAGACGCCATGTTAAAATATGCCTCTAAAGACGCGATAATTCTTCACCCGGGGCCTGTAAACAGGGGGATAGAACTTACCCCTTCGCTTATAGACGGTCAGACAAGCAGGATAGAAGAACAGGTGACAAACGGCGTTGCCGTGCGTATGGCAATACTTACGCTGCTTAAAGAATATAGGGAGAATAATTTATGAAACTTCTTATAAAAAACGGTACAGTAGTTTTCCCCGACGGGACAAAAAAATGCGATATTTTAACCGAAAACGGCAAAATAACCCGCATTGCAGATAAAATAAACGAAAACTGCGATACTATAAATGCACAGGGCAAACACGTGTTCCCCGGTCTTATAGATATGCACGTCCATCTGCGCGAGCCCGGTTTTGAAGGTAAAGAGGATATCGAAAGCGGAAGCAAGGCGGCTGTGGCAGGAGGTTTTACGCAGGTATGCTGCATGCCTAACACAAACCCCGTCTGCGACAATGCGGTAGTGGTAACTTATATTAAGCACCGCGCGGCGGAAGTAAATCTTTGCAAGGTCAATCCAATAGGCAGTATTACCCGCGGCGAAAAGGGAGAAGAACTTTCAGATATCGGCAAAATGGCTGCCGCAGGCGCTGTCGCTTTAAGCGACGACGGCAAATCGGTTATGGATTCCAAAATAATGTGCCTTGCAATGCAGTACGCAAACGATTTTAACCTTATCTGCCTTGCCCACTGCGAAGACGCTAACCTTGTAGATGGCGGCGTGGTAAACGAAGGTAAAAACTCCACGCTTACAGGTTTAAAGGGCAGCATCAGGGCAACCGAAGATATTATGATTGCCCGCGAGATATGCCTTTCCGAAAGCCTTTCCATACCCGTACACATCTGCCACGTCTCCACATACAGCGGCGTGCAGCTTATACGCGAGGCAAAGGCGAGGGGGGTAAAGGTCACGGCGGAAAGCTGCCCCCATTACTTCTCTCTTACAGACGATATAATAACAAATTTCGATACTAATACAAAGGTAAACCCGCCCGTACGGGAAGAGGTTGACCGCCTTGCCGTAATAAAGGGCTTAAAAGACGGAACAATAGACTGCATTGTAACTGACCACGCGCCCCATTCCTTAAAGGATAAACAGGTAGAATATAACCTTGCGGCGTTCGGCATAAGCGGCATAGAGACAAGTTTTGCATTAAGTTATACAAAACTTGTAAAAACGGGCATACTTACGCTGGCAGAACTTGCCGACAGAATGAGCGCCGCCCCCGCAAGGGTGCTGCACCTTGACGGCGGCGAAATAAAGGAAGGCGGCACAGCCGATCTTACCATTGCCGACTTAAACGAAAAGTACGTTATAGACAGCAGCAAGTTTATATCCAAAGGCAAAAACACACCGTTCAACGGAACGGAAGTTTACGGCAAAATCAATTACACGATTGTCGGCGGCGAAGTTAAATACAGCAATAATTAAAGAGGGATCTTTTTTATGATAGACAAACTTATTAAAAGAATTATTGAATTGCAAAACCCCACCTGCATAGGTCTGGATACAAGTTTCGATTACCTTCCCGATAATTTAAAAGAGGGTATGGCGACTTTCGAAGGCGTTTCTGAAGTTATTACAGAGTTTAACATGAACATAATAGATAAAACCTGTGATATCGTTCCCGCCGTAAAAATACAGGTTGCCTACTACGAAATGTACGGCTACGAGGGGTTAAGGGCTTTTAACCTTACCGCCAATTACGCTCTTGGCAGGGGTATGATGGTAATTGCCGACTGCAAGCGCAACGACATAGGTTCTACTGCAGGGTGCTACGCCAAAGCATTCCTTGGCAAAACGCCTATAAACGATAAAAAGATAAAGGCTTTCCCCGCCGACATGCTTACGGTAAACGGTTACCTCGGCACGGACGGCGTACAGCCCTTTGTAGAAGAATGCAAGGCAAACGATAAAGGCATTTTCGTGCTTGTAAAAACATCTAATCCGTCAAGCGGCGAGATACAGGATCTTAAACTTGAAAATGGCAAAACCGTTTACGAGCATATGGGCGACCTTGTTTCTGCCTGGGGCAAAGACACCGTGGGCAGCTACGGTTATTCCGACGTGGGCGCTGTGGTAGGTGCAACATATCCCGAACAGGGGGCTGCTCTCCGCAAACGCCTTCCCAACACGTTCTTCCTCATCCCTGGCTACGGGGCTCAGGGCGGCACTGCGGAAATGCTCCGCGGCTGTTTCGACGAAAGGGGGCTCGGCGGCATTGTAAATAATTCGCGCGGCATACTCTGCGCGTACAAAAAACCCCGTTACAGCGGTATGGAATACTACGAAGCCGCACGCGCTGCGTGCCTCGATATGAGGGACGATTTAAGAAAAACTCTCGGCAGAATGGGTTAATTGACTATGAATCAGCAACAGGCGACAGTAAAGGAAAATACCCCCATTGCGGAAAATATCTATTCGCTTACGCTTACGCTCTCCAAGGAGGCGGGCAAGATAAAGGGCGGCCAGTTTGCCAATATCTCTGTCGGCGGCGACAAATTTCTGTTAAAGCGTCCGTTCGGCATCTGCAAGGCGGAAGACTCTGACATTACGCTCTGCTACCAGATAAAGGGCGACGGCACAAAAAAACTTGCGCAGACAAAAAAGGGCGATAAACTGGAAATTCTGCTTCCCCTCGGCAACGGTTTCGATATCCCGCAGAACGCAAAAAACGTGGTAGTGATAGGGGGCGGGGTAGGTATATTCCCCCTTATATCCGTTATCCGCGAGCATCCCGACGTTAATTTCTATTCGTATATAGGTTTCCGCAACAAAGCCGCCGTTTGCCTTTTGGATGAGCTTGAAAAGAGCAGGGAACTTACCATTACCACCGACGACGGCAGTTTGTGCACAAAGGGCAACGCCGTTTCGGCTTACATAAACGACTATCAGAATGTTCCTGCCGACCTGATAATAGCATGCGGCCCGCCGATAATGCTGCGCGTATTAAAAACGCAGCTTGCCGAAAACGGCATAAAAACGCCCTGCCTTGTCTCTCTGGAAGAAAGAATGGGTTGCGGCATAGGCGCATGCCTTGTATGCGTATGCAAAAAGAACGGCGCTAACGCCAGGGTATGCAAAGACGGCCCTGTTTTTAATATAAACGAGGTAGAGTTGTAATGGCAGATTTAAGCGTGGAAATATGCGGCGTCAAATTTAAAAATCCCGTAATCGCCGCAAGCGGAACATTTGGTTTCGGAAGGGAATACGACGAGCTTTACGATATTTCGCTTATCGGCGGCATAAGCACAAAGGGGCTTACGTTAGAGCCGAGAAGCGGCAATCCCGTACCCCGCATAGCCGAAGGCAGCAGCGTTATTTTGAATGCCGTAGGGCTGCAAAACCCTGGCGTAGATCATTTTATAAAATATGACCTCGACTTTTTAAAGAGTAAAAACACGGTGATAATTGCCAATGTGGCAGGCAGAACGCTCGAAGATTACCAGGATATCTGTGCTAAGCTCGACGGGCTTGTAGATATGATAGAACTCAACATATCCTGTCCCAACGTGCGTGCGGGCGGCATGGCTTTAGGTATAAAACCAGCCAATGTAGAGGAGGTAACCTCTCTCTGCAAGGCAAAATTAAATAAAACCCCTTTAATTGTAAAACTTTCGCCCAATGTAGAGAGTATTGCGGTGAACGCTCAGGCTGCCCAAAGGGGCGGTGCTGACTGCATATCGCTTATAAATACGCTTACTGGTATGGTTGTGGATATAGAAAAACGCAGACCTGTAATTGCCAACAACACGGGCGGCGTGTCGGGCGCAGGCATTATGCCTATAGCATTACGTATGGTCTACGAAGCCTCCCATGCCGTAAATATACCCGTAATAGGTATGGGCGGCATTACAAGCGGAAGCGACGCCATAGCGTTTATGATGGCGGGGGCTAAGGCGGTACAGGTAGGCACGGCAAACTTTACCGACGCTTACGCGATACCCCGCATTGCAGGCGAAATAAACGGCTGGCTCGACAGCCACGGAATTAATTCCGTAAACGAAATTGTGGATACATTGCAAATGAATTAAAAGGAGAATGTGAAAAATGGCTCTTACATATAAGGAACAATTTATTAAGTTTATGGTAGAAAACGGCGTGTTGACGTTTGGCGAATTTACGCTTAAAAGCGGAAGGAAAGCCCCTTACTTTATCAATACGGGCAACTATAAAAAGGGCGCTCAGCTTGCTAAACTCGGCGAATATTATGCCGAATGTATTAAGTCTAACGGCATAGAAGGGGAAACGCTTGTAGGACCTGCGTATAAGGGCATACCCCTTGCGGTTGCAACTGCAATAGCGCTTTCCAATAACCACGGCATAGACCTTAATTATTGTTTTGACCGCAAAGAGGTAAAGGATCACGGCGAAGGCGGGCTCTTTGTAGGCAAACAGCTCACTGACGGTGAAAAGGTTATTATAATAGAAGATGTTATGACTTCCGGCAAAGCTCTGCGCGAGATGCTGCCCAAACTTAAACAGGCGGCTGACGTACAGGTTGCTGGTATGGTTATAAGCGTAGACCGTATGGAAAAGGGACTGCAGAGCGACCTTTCGGCGGTACAGGAAGTGTACAAAGAATTTGGCGTAAAGGTTTATTCTATAGTAACCATGGCAGACATTATAGCGGCGATAGAAAAAGGCGTTATAGAAGGTAAAGAATATCTTGCAAAGATGAAAGAATACCGTGCACAGTACGGTGTTTAAAAACAATATAAACGGCGGCATTTATGCCGCCTTATTTTTTTGCAAAAAAAGTAAATTGCCCCGCACATATGCCGCAACTAACGGCTATTTTTAAAAAATTCCGAAGCTATATCCGTTTTCTTTGTAATAGCTTATCAGCCTTTTTACTGCCTCAGGTGTGTAGGTTTTATTTGTGGAGTCATGGCATAATAGCACAACGTTGTTGCAGTCGGCGCTCGTTGCCACAGCGTTTGCAAAAAGGCGGTCGGCGCTGTCCATTCCCCATTCGGCGTCGCAGGTGCTCGCGTTCCAGTCAACGTATCTCATTCCGCAGCCTGTCACGGCAGAGATAAGACTGCCGTCTAATCCGTAAGAACCTCCCGGGAAACGGTAAACGTCAGCCCGCTTGCCTGTGATTTTGTAAATTACGTCGTTGCATTTATTTATATCGGCTATAAGGGCTTTCGGCGACGAGTATATTTCGTTATAGTCGTGCGTGTACGAATGTACGGCAACAGTGTGCCCTTCAGCTATTTCCCTTTTTATAAGATAGTCCCGCGTTTCAGCCTGTCTGCCTATTATAAAAAAGGTTGCTTTTACCTGGTTTTCTTTAAGAATATCCAATATTTTGGGCGTAATGCGGTCGCTCGGGCCGTCGTCAAAGGTAAGGTAAACGGTTTTGCCCGCCGTCTGCCCGTCTTCTTCGGCGAGAGTAAACGTGCCTACTGCCGCCGTGTTGTTATAGTAGATCATCAGGATAAATACAAAAACAAGCATCAATGCCGTTATGGCGGGTATTTTTCTGTTCATAGTTTAAGTTTGTGCAAATATGTTAAATTTAGCAAAAGTTATGCGATAAAATATGCGTTTAAAAATTAACTGGCTGCACATACTGTTTTTATCAATCAAGGAGGAATGATTATATGAGATTGAACAGCGGCGATTACGCACCCCGTACGGGTTCTTACAAAGTGGTAGACGGCCAGGGCAAAACTATTAACACCATCTATATTTCGGAGGGTGAAACCATGCCTCCCACACAGATAAGCGGCTGCCATTACGAATTTGAAAGCGAAGAATAATAAAAATACGGTAAGATAAAGTGTACCGCCGCGCTCATTCAGCGCGGCGGTACAGTCTTTATTATGTAAGGGTTATGTTTAAAAGAGTATCCGCAATGGCAATCTGTACCGCCCGCAGATATTTGGAATAGGCGTTGTTATTGGTACATTCTTCGCACAGATTAATAATATCGTATAATGCCGTTGTAAAGCAGTTGTCTCCGTTTTGTTCAATTAAAGTATAAACGCAGTCTTCAATATTTTTAATTAAATCGGCTGCCGCGGCTTTGCCGTAAGCTCCGTTGTCTACCCCGTTGGCGCAAAGATAAACCATTTGGCTAAGCTGGTACAGGGTGTTTATTATTCCTTCGTAAGTTTTTATATTTGAAAGGGCATTATTAGTGGTAAGGGGATAGCATGACCGCTGTGCAGAAAGTATCCCGCAGTTTATACCGCGAAAGTTAAGATTTTC
>JAJQII010000115.1 GCA_021199295.1 Clostridia bacterium | reverse complement strand
TTATAGATGATTGCGGCAGTTTTTACTTCATCGGTATAGGCGGTATAAGTATGGGTGCTCTGGCAAAATATATGCTTGCGCTCAGAAAAAAAGTAGGTGGAAGCGATGAAAAAGACACTCCTGCGCTTACAGAGTTAAAATCGCTTGGCGCATTGATAGACGACGGCTCGGCGGATATTAGCAGGTACGATACTATAGTTTATACAGATGCCATAAAGCCAAATGACAGCCAGTTAAAGCAGGCAAGAAGTTTAAATAAAAAAGTAATTCCCCGCGGAAAATTTTTACGCGAAATATGTAAAAATTTTAACAATGTAACAGCAATTTGCGGCTGTCACGGTAAAACAACATGCACGGCAATGCTTTCTAACATATATTTTACGGCTAATAAAAAATTTATGGCGCATATAGGCGGGAGGGATATCAACCTTTCGAATTTTTACTATAGTGGAAACGATAGCATTATAACCGAGGCTTGCGAATATAAAAGAAATTTTCTTTCGTTAAAGCCCGATATTGCCGTTGTTCTTAATACCGGCTGCGACCATATAGAGTGTTACAGGGATTATGAAGATCTTAAGCAAAGCTATGTAAAATTCGCCTCGCGGGCAAAAAAAGTTGTCAGTCTTTACGGCGGTGTTTGCGCGGAAGGCGCGGTAACTTTCGGTTTTTCCAGAGAGGCAGATTTCTATGCTGAAAAAATAAAATGCGGCAGCGGCGGGACGTCTTTTGAATTATATTCTTATGGCGAAAAAAGGGGCAGGATAGATATCAACGCTTACGGCAGACACAATGTGCTTAACGCTCTTGCCGCCGCAGCTGCCGCAGATGCGGCAGGTATCGCCTTAGAAGATATCCGCCAGGGACTCAGACATTTTAACGGGGTGGAAAGGCGGATGGAAAAGATAGGTTTGTATTGCGGGGCAAATTGTATTGCTGATTACGCCCATCACCCTGAAGAAATAAAAGCCACCGTTAAAACGGTAAAAAAACTTACGCAGGGTGAAGTGTTTGTCGTGTTCCAGCCGCATACATATTCCCGTACAAAAAATTTGTTTCCGCAGTTTGTAAGCGTTCTGTCAGATATCCGCCATCTGCTGATATATAAAACGTTTGCGGCAAGGGAGTATTACGACGATGCAGGCAGTGCGTTGACTTTGTGTAATTCTGTTAAAAGGGCTAAATACGGCGAAAGCCCCATAGATATCGAAAATTTTATAAATAAAGCAAAAAAGAGTGATATAATTTTGTTTTTAGGAGCTGGCGATATTTATTTTATCGCGAAAAGTATAGTTAATCGGTAAAATTAAAAGCCGCATTGACGGCGGCTTTTATAATTAAAATTCGATTGTGGTGTTTTTCTTACGGCAGGAAAGGGCAAGATCTATAAACTGTTTTGCCCTTCGTGGCGAGCGCCCGCCTTTTGTTAATGCCCAGCGCTCTGCCAGTGCGCAAAGTTCGCCGTCTTCCATTTCAAGGTTTCCGTCGGCTGCAAGCTGGCGTACGATAGAAAGATACTGCGCTTTGTCGGTAGAAGAGAACAAAACGCTTATGCCGAATCGGTCAGAAAGCGAGAGCTGTTCCTGCATGGAATCGTTGCGGTGTACCGAATCATTTCTGTCAGAAAAGTTTTCTTTAACTATGTGCCTGCGGTTAGAGGTAGCTACTATCATTGTGTTAGCGGTGTTACCAGAAACCGAACCTTCCAGCGCGGCTTTAAGGCCTGAAATTTTATCATCGCTTTCGCTGAGTGATAAGTCGTCGATAAAGATAATAAATTTCAGCGGGTTGTCTGCTATAATCTGCCTTATCTTGGGCAGAGAAAGCATATTTTCCTTATTAATTTCTATGATACGCAAGCCCTTTTTAAAGTATTTGTTGAGCATTGCGTGTATTGTGGAAGATTTTCCCGTTCCCCTGTCACCGTATAAAAGCATGTTATTGTAAGGCAAGCCTTGCACAAAATTTGCAATGTTATCGTCTATAATCTGCTTTTCGTACGCGTAATCTTTTAAGCTGTCTAAAGTGACGGGAGAGGGATTTTCTATCGGCACAAGTTTGCCGTCGTAAGTAAACGCTTTGTGGTTTATAAACTCGCCGTAACCGTTTTGCCTGTAAAACCTTTTAATCCTTGCAAAAAGCGCCTTGTCTGAAAGTCCTTTGCCGAACGGATAGCTTGCACAGCCTTTTTCGAAATAACCGTAAGTTTGCGCTTCGTCCACGTAATCGAAAATTATTTTTATATCTCTGAGATAGGCTTTCTGCGCGTAAGCGGAAGGGGTTGTGCCGCGTGCGCACGCAACTGACACGGCGTTTTCGCTTTTTAAAATTACGTCGGCAACGTATCCGGCAAAATTTTTTTCGCCGCCGCGTTCTATAAGCTTACCGGCAAAGAGCGCGAAATCGGCGTCGCTCTGGCTTTGGTTGTATTTGATAAACAGCGAAAAGACGTCTTCGCAAAGTACTTCGCGTAAAATAATTAGTGAATTTATATTTTTGTCGTCCATATGTAAACCTCTTTATAATGAATATTATATACATTTATACAGAATAAAGCAAGATTTTAAACAAAATTTTTAAATTGCTTGACTTAAATTTTAATAGTGCCTATAATTAAAAGTGTATAAAAATTCGGAGGTTAAAAAATGTCAAACATTTACTACCAGTCAGACTGCGATATAAACGCACTTAAAAATAAAACCGTAGCGATAATAGGATACGGCAGCCAGGGACATGCCCATGCGCTCAACCTTCGCGAAAGCGGTGTTAAAGTTATTATAGGACTTCACGAAGGCGGCAAATCATGGCCTAAAGCCGTAGCCGCAGGTTTTGAAGTTTATACCGTGGCAGAAGCTGCTAAAAAAGCTGATATCGTTATGATGCTTATTAACGACGAACGCCAGGCTAAAGTATATAAAGAGAGTATAGAAAGCAATCTTAAAGAGGGGGCGGCGCTTGCGTTTGCCCACGGCTTTAACATACACTTCAAGCAGATTATTCCCCCCAAGAATGTGGACGTGTTTATGATTGCACCCAAAGGCCCCGGTCACACCGTACGTTCTGAATACCAGGACGGCAAGGGCGTTCCCTGCCTTGTTGCCATCGAACAGGATTTCACAGGCAAGGCGCTTGACATAGCTTTAGGTTATGCGGCAGGCATCGGCGGCGCTCGCGCAGGCGTATTGGAAACAACGTTTAAATGCGAAACCGAAACAGACCTTTTCGGCGAACAGGCAGTGCTTTGCGGCGGCGTTACCGCTTTGATGAAGGCAGGCTTTGAAACGCTTTGCGAAGCCGGTTACGATCCCAAGAACGCTTACTTCGAGTGCATCCACGAGATGAAACTTATAGTTGACCTTATCTATAAGGGCGGGTTCTCGCTTATGCGTTATTCCATTTCTGATACGGCTGAATTCGGCGATTACGAGACAGGCAAGAGGCTTATCACCGATGAAACCAAGAAAGAGATGAAGAAGGTGCTTGAAGAAATACAGGACGGCACATTTGCATCCAAGTGGATCGCTGAAAATAACAATGGCAGGGCTCACTTCAACGCAAAGCGTGCGCTCGAGGCAGAACAGCCCCTTGAAAAAGTCGGTGCAGAAATACGTAAAATGTACAGCTGGAACGACGAGGGCAGTGTAGTGGAAGCTGAAGAAGGCAAAACAAAACTTTAATAGCCGTAAAAATAAATTACCGTGGCGGAACGTTAAAAAGCGTTCCGCCTTTTGGTTTTTATATATATTTATATATATAAATTTCAAAAACCGCTTGCATTTTCTTGTTATTTGCAAAGCAAAATGATATAATAAAAACAAGCGTTTTGTTTAAGCGCAAACAAATAAATTTATCTTTCCGTATGGGGTTTTATAATTGAAAAATAAGGGCAGTAATAAAAAAGATTCACTTATATTTACAAGAGAGACGTTAGGGATGACCTTGCTCCTTTTCTGCGCGATAGTTTTGCTTTCGCTATTTACAGGCAGAACGGTTTTCGCGGGATTCGGCGGGGCGATCTGTACGTTTATGTACGGCACATTCGGCTACGGCTGTTATTTTGTGGTGGCGCTCTTAGCTTATCTTGGCGAATGGCTTGCTTTCGAAAAGAAAATAAAATTAAAGGTACGCCCTGTAATATGGTGCGCACTCACTTTGCTGTGTCTGTTTTTACTGTTCCATACGGTAACCACACGCGACTTCGATTTTGATTCAACTTATATAGGCGCTTGCTACATTGCGGCAGAGGAAGGGTGGTCGGGCTATACGTTCGGCGGGGTAATTTCTGCTTTGATTGTCTATCCTGTAGTTAAGCTTATGACGGCTATAGGGGCTTACATAATATTTTCCCTTTTAACCGTTCTGTTTGCATATTTTTTGGTGATGTCGGTAAGAAAGTATTACTTTAAAAAAGTTGATACCGTCGGCATTTTGCCTGAAAGCGAAAAAGCTGAAAATAACGAGGCGCAAAATCTGCCTGCCGCAGAGCAGACGCTTGCAGAGGTTGCTCCCGCTTATTCAGCGCCTGAACAGGGGTACAGCCAGCCAGAGTATTCAAACCCGCAGCAGCCTTACTATGATAACCAGCAGTACGACAACCGGCAGTACGCCCAGCCGACGTACGATAATCAGCAGTATAACAACCAGCTGTACGATATGCCCGTAGACCAGGCGTATAACCGGCAGACGGAATACGTATCACCTATGCAACAGGTCTTCGGCAGGCAGGAAGAACCTCAGCCGCAGGAAGAGGAGATAGATTACAAAAGTTTGGGGCGCAAAATACTGTTTGAAAACGGTGAATTTGATGCCGAAAATTACAGACGTAACGGCATTTTTGACGAAAATTCTTATTTTAACCACCCCATACGCAACGAAGGTGATTACCTTAAAGGTTTTTCAAGCGACAAAAAGACGTCGGGCACAAACATACAGCAGACTTATTCTTCAGCATACAAAGAGAGCGTAGAACAGCAGAAGACTGAAACGCCTAACAGCGTTTATTACGGCGACGAACCTACCGATAAACTTGAGGATTTTACGCCTGCAAGCACGGGCGCGTATACTTCTGAGCCCGAGCAATCTGTTTTGAGCGACGCTGCGGAGGACAAGCCCAACCCTTACGAATTGTTCCCCTACGAAACCGAAGACAGGGACGTGCAGGACGACCAGCCTTTCAATCCTGAAACGTACGAAGAAGACGGACTGGATAATTCTGATAGTAATTTATTTGACAACGGGGTTAATAACGAAAATACGTACAGTGAAGAAAGCCCGAGCGTGAGCGATATCTTTTCTTCACGCGGAAGAGGGGGTACAGACCGTAACGAAAATAACGGGCAAAACATTTTCCCCGCAGATTTTTCAGAGAATGAACGGCATGAAAATTCTGCCGAGCTTTCAGAAAACAGAAGGCAGGCGGGTTTTGGCGAACGTTCACGCGACAGCCTTAATCTTTCCCGATCGGAAGAAAACCAGGAAACGGAAAATTCTAATATAAACAACCTTTATAATCTTTTCGGTAACGGCAATTCCCGCCTTGGCGAAAGCAGGGCGCAGGATGACGGCATCACTCCCCGCGGCAGGGAAAGGGGAACGTCTGATTTATTTGACAGCCAGGAGGAAAGTACGCGAGGGCGTGACTCGGGATTGTTTGACCGTTCAGAAGAAAGGGCAAGCCGCAGCAACGCAAATCTTTTCGACGAAGAACCTGAAGAAGATAAACAATCTGATAGCATACAGGAAACTTCCTTCGAAAGACCTTCCGTCACAGAAGAACAGCCTGCACGGGCTATTCCCGCAACTCCCGTTACGCGCCGTATGCCCGATGTGAAAGAGGTAAAGGAAGAAAAGAAGGAAGAGGCTGCGCCTCCTCCCCCGCACGTATGGAAGAAATACGTCCGCCCCAGCCTTGACCTTTTGGACGATTATCCCGAATACGGCAACGTCAACACGGCAGAGGTAGAGGACAGCAAGCGTATAATTGTAGAAACACTCAATAGTTTCCGTATAGAATGCGAGGTCTCTGACGTCGTTATAGGTCCTGCCATAACCCGCTACGATATTATAATACACGACAAGACCAACATAAAAAATTCCCTCCGTTACAGGGAATCCATTGCTATGGCGCTTAAAAAAGATAACGTAAACGCCTATCTTAACTATGCAAAGGGCGCGTTGTCTATAGAAGTACCCAACACAAAGCGTACGACCATAGGCTTAAAAACTATGATGACTTCATCTGCCTTTATAAATTGTAAAAGCACGTCGCTCACGTTTGCCCTCGGCAAGAATGTAGACGGCGTTCCCGTATGCCCTGATATTACAAAGATGCCTCACCTTTTGGTAGCAGGTACAACAGGCAGCGGTAAAAGTATATGCTTAAGCTCGCTTCTTATAAGTCTTTTGTATAAGTACGGACCTGAGGAATTAAGACTTATTCTTGTAGACCCCAAGCAGGTAGAATTTATCAGCTACGATAAACTGCCCCACCTTATGATTAACGAGATCATCTACGACGTGGATAAGGCTATAAAAGCGCTGAACTGGGCAATAAAAGAGATGGAGCGCAGGTATTCTTTGTTCAAGGGAATGACGGAATCGGGCACTAACGCCAAGGGCGGCATAAAGGTCGCTACAAAGAATCTTGACGAATACAACAGCCATCTGGAGGAAGGAGCGGAAAAACTCCCCAAGATTGTAATCATTCTGGATGAATTCGGCGATCTTATGTTACAGGCTAAAAAGGACATAGAAAGCAGAATTATAAAACTTGTACAAAAAGCACGTGCCTGCGGCATACATCTTATACTTGCGACACAGCGCCCTTCGGTAGACTGTATCACTGGTCTTATAAAATCTAACCTGCCTACACGTATAGGCTTTAAGGTAGGCTCGTTCGACGACTCCCGTACCATATTCGATGTCGGCGGCGCAGAAAAACTGCTCGGCGCTGGCGATATGTATTTCCGTTCGGCAGAACGCCCCGAACTCGCCAGAATCCAGGGTTGCTTTGTAGACTCGCACGAGGTGCAAAAAGTTACCGACTTTATAAAGGCAAATAACGAAACATACTTCGACCAGAGCGTGTCTGACTTTATCAATAAGGTGGAAGAACCCGAAGCGTCTTCGTCGCTGAGTGAAAGCGGTGGCTTCGAGGCGGAAGAAACAAAGATAGACGACGTGTTCCTGCGTGCCCTTAAATATTGCGTGGACAGCAACAAAGCATCTGTTTCTATGTTGCAAAGGCGTTTCCCTATAGGCTACATGAAAGCATGCAAGATTATAGACTGGATGGAAAATATGAATTACATAACTAAGGGCGAAGGTCCTAATTCCCGTAAAGTCTTGCTGTCGCGCGATGAATTTATAAATACTTACGGGGATATAGATGACTGATTTTTCCACAAAAACCTTCGGGCTTATTTCCCTCGGGTGCGATAAAAACAGGGTTGACGCTGAAAAGCTGCTTGCCGAAATACGCTTGCGCGGATATACCATATCAGATGATATCCAAAAGGTAAATATACTTATAATAAACACGTGTTCCTTTCTCGGCAATTCGCGCAAAGAGGCTATAGAAACGGTTATCGAATACGCCGCGTATAAGCAAGGCTGTCTGGAAAAGATAGTGGTAACAGGCTGCCTGCCCCAAAAATTTATCGGAGAAATTGCAGAAGAACTTACCGAAGCAGACGTGTTTTTAGGTACATACGATTACGATAAATTTTTTGAAGCGTTAGAAAGCGCCTATTCGTACGGGCGGGCAAACTTTGTCGGTAAAGGGCAAAATAAGTTTTCCGCAGAACGCGTTGTTACCACGCCTTGTCATTACGCCTACTTAAAAATCGCGGACGGATGCAATAACCATTGCACTTACTGCCTAATACCTAAAATACGGGGCAAGTATTTCAGTTACCCTATGGAAGATCTTGTTGCCGAAGCGCAGGGGCTGGGCGAAGTGTCAGAGCTTATTCTTGTTGCACAGGACGTTACGCGATACGGTATAGACCTGTATGGCGAAAAAAAACTTTGTGAAATTTTGAAAAAGCTGACAACACTTGACAACATTAAGAGTGTAAGATTATTATACTGTTATCCCGAAATGATCGACGACACCTTAATTTGCGAGATAAAAAACAACAACAAGATAGTAAAGTACCTTGATATACCTTTCCAGCATAGCGAAGACAGAATACTTAAACTTATGAACAGGAAGGGCACAAGGCAAAGTTATCTTGCCTTAGTAAATAAACTCAGGGCGGAAATCCCCGAGATTGCAATAAGGTCTACGTTTATCTGCGGTTTTCCCACCGAAACAGAGGAAGAAAGCAACGCGCTCGTTTCGTTTTTAAGGGAGGCAAAACTAACCAACTGTGGCTTTTTTGCATATTCCCGCGAAAAGGATACGCCCGCATACAAGTTAAAAGGTCAAATCCCTTACAAGATAAAACGTAAAAGAGTTAAGGAAATGTATGCCGTGCAAAAAGAGGTCTCAAAAAACTTTTTAAACGGCTTTATAGGCAAAACTGTAAAGGTGCTTTGCGACGGAATAAATTACGATAAAAACTGCTTTGAGGGCAGGGCATACTTCAATGCTCCCGAGATAGACGGCAAGGTCTACTTTAATGCGAACAGTGCAGAGCAGGGGTTATTTTACGATGTAGCCATTACTTCTGCCGACAGTTACGATCTGTACGGCAGGACGGAGGATTATTGTTTATGAACGAAAATCAGGAAAACAAAACGGAAATCGATGATATACAAAATTCCAGGGGATATAAATTTGCCGCCGGAAAAGGGGTAATGAATTTACCCAATAAACTCACGATAAGCCGCGTTGTAATGATACCGTTTTTTGTATTGTTTTTTTACGTGCAGTTTACGGGGCACTATTTTGTAGCACTTGCGGTATTTATAATAGCCGCCCTTACTGACTTGTTCGACGGCAAAATTGCCAGAAAATATCATCTTGTAACAAATTTAGGTAAGTTTTTAGACCCCATAGCAGATAAGGTGCTTGTATCAACGGCGTTTATCGTTCTTTTAACAATCCCGTCTGTGTTCACGCAAAACCTTGGCAGCTGGGCAATTATCGTAGCCGGCTGCGGCGTCGCCATAATTTTGGGAAGGGAAATTATTGTAAGCGGCTTTCGTACTGTTGCCGCCGATGCAGGTATAGTTATCGCGGCAGACAAACTCGGTAAATATAAAACCACTTTCCAGGATATAAGCATTGCCGTTCTTCTCGGCGGCATGGGCATTGCCGAACTTACAGACAACATCGCAGGCGTAATAATAAATTATATCGGGCTTGCATGCTTTGCGGTGGCGATAGTGCTTACCCTTTTATCGGGAATAAATTATATAGTTAAAAATATAGAAGTTCTTAAAAAATAATGAAAAACTGTCTTGTTGTATTAAAAAATAAAAAACTGTCAGACGATACGGTAAGTTATACGCCGTGCGAACGGGCATTCGCTTCGGCAGGATTTTATTTTGACAAAATTGCCGTAATAGGTTACGACAGTTCCAAGGATATAGTCTGCCAGTTAAAGGAATGCAGGGAAGGTTTCGAAAATACTTTAATCTTTTGCCCGTCGCGTATGGAAACAACGCTTAAGCAGTTTATCGAACAGCTTTACGGTTCGCGTTTCGATATGGCTAAGATGCTTGAAACTTCAGACCGTACTGTGTTTTTAAGGTTTTATGACGGCAATAACGCGATAAGCCTGGAAGAGATTACCGCTTATATCGGTAAAAAATTTGGCTACCGTTATGGCAAAAGTTATATAAAAGCCGTCGGCGCACCGGAAAACGAAGTGGTGGAAGTTGTAGAAAAAGCCAAGGCGGCATACCCCGGTCTTAACTGCAACGTATATTCCGACTGCGGCGATTGTACTATAGAGATTATTTATTCGCAGGACGAGCCAAAAATGTTGCTTGACGACGTTGTACGTATACTTCTCGGCGCACTGGATAAGTATGTTTATGCGCTGGAAGATATTACTCTTGCCCAGCGGCTGTTCCAGCTGTTAAAACTGCGCAGAATGAAAATCTGTGTTGCCGAGTCGTTCACTGGCGGCGGGGTAGGGCAAAAACTTGTCGAAGTCCCGGGGATAAGCGAAGTCTACTTCGAGGGGCTCAACACTTACTCTAACGAGGCAAAAACTTCCCGTCTCGGGGTTGATGAATACACAATAAAATCCAAAGGCGCAGTTTCGGCTGAAACGGCGAAAGAAATGGCGGAAGGGCTTATATCGCAGGGTAATTGCGACGTCGCAATATCGACTACAGGCATTGCAGGCCCTAAATCGGATAACTCTAATAAGCCCGTAGGTCTCTGTTATATTGCCGTTGCTTTAAAAGACCGAACGTCGGTAAACAGATTTGTGCTTAAAGGCGACAGGCAGACAATAACCAGAACGGCTATTAATTACGCGCTGTTTTTAGCGTATAAACAGATAAAGTAAACAGGAGAATATAATGAACGAAGAAAAACAAAAAGCCCTTAATTCAATGGTTTCTATGATAGAAAAGCAGTATGGCAAAGGCGCTATCATGAAGCTCGGCGACGTAAACGTAAATACCGACCTCGAGGTTATCCCTACAGGTTGTCTTTCGCTTGACCTTGCGCTTGGCGTCGGCGGTGTTCCCCGCGGCAGGATACTCGAAATTTACGGCCCTGAATCTTCAGGTAAAACCACAGTGGCATTGCACATTATTGCTGAAGCACAGAAGCGTGGCGGAATTGCCGCATTCATAGATGCTGAACATGCTCTTGACGCCGTTTACGCTAAAAATCTTGGCGTAAATATAGACGAGCTTTACGTTTCCCAGCCAGATACAGGCGAACAGGCGCTCGATATCTGCGAATCGCTTGTAAGGTCAAGCGCGGTAGACGTGATAGTGGTAGACTCTGTCGCGGCGCTTACTCCCAAGGCGGAAATCGAAGGAGATATGGGCGACACTCACGTAGGGCTGCTTGCAAGGCTTATGTCGCAGGCGCTGCGTAAACTTACGGCTATAACAAGCCGTTCCAAAACGTGTGTTATATTTATAAACCAGCTCCGCGAAAAGGTTGGTATAATGTTCGGCAATCCCGAAACAACCCCCGGCGGTAAGGCGCTCAAATATTTTGCTTCCGTCCGCCTGGATATAAGAAAGTCGGACGTGTTGAAAAATGACGGCGAGATTATCGGCAACAGAACAAAATGCAAGGTGGTAAAAAATAAAGTAGCGCCCCCGTTTAAAGTAGCTGAGTTTGATATTATTTACGGTAAAGGAATTTCCCGCGAAGGTTGCCTTATAGACCTTGGCGTGGAGTTCGGCGTGCTGCAAAAGAGCGGTTCTTGGTTCAGTTATAAAGACGAAAAGATTGCGCAGGGCAGGGAAAAACTCCGTGATTATCTCGCAGCAAACGAGGAATTCAGCATAGAAGTAGAAGTTGCTATAAGGGATGCGTTCAGGGAAATGCAGGAGAAAAAGGCTTGATCCGTCATGGTTTTATAAAGGTATGCGCCGCCACGGCAGAAATAAAGGTTGCGGATACCGCTTTTAATGCAAATTCAATAATAGAAGCGGCGAAAAAGGCTTACGGCGAGGGGGTTCAGGTTATAGTGTTCCCCGAGCTTTGCCTGTGCGGATACACCTGCGGGGATCTTTTTAACCAAAGATTGCTGTCGGAAAATATTCTTAAAGCAATAGCCGCCGTTTGCGAAAGTCTTAAAAATGTTGACTCTTTAATTTTTGTCGGCGCTCCTTTAGAAAAGGACGGCAGGCTTTATAATTGTGCCGTCGCCATAAACAAAGGTAAAGTTATAGGGGTAGTGCCAAAAACATTTTTACCCACTTACGGCGAATTTTACGAACACAGGCATTTTACTCCCGCCGAAAAACAAAATTCTTATATAGATATCAATGGCAGCGAAGTGCCTTTTGGTACAAAAATCATCTTCGAGCATCAAAGCGAAAAGCTGTTTACCGTAGCCGCCGAGTTGTGCGAAGATTTATGGACGCCTTGTTCCCCGTCGGCATACCACGCAATGGCAGGGGCAAACATAATAGTAAATCTTTCCTGCTCAGACGAGATTGCGGGCAAAGCCGAATATCGCCGCGACCTTGTAAAAATGCAGTCGGCAAAACTTTTGTGCGGCTATGTTTACAGTGACGCGGGCAACGGCGAAAGTACTACCGATATGGTTTTTGCTGGGCATAACCTTATATGCGAAAACGGTACTGTTCTTGCCGAAAGCAAACTTTTTGAAAACGGCTTGATTTTTGCCGATATAGATACGGATAAACTTGATGGGGAGCGCCGCAGGTGCGCAAGTACGTTTTTTGCCGGCGCAGATCTGTTGGGTTATGTCAAAGTAAAATTTTCAGCGGCAGAGCCGAAGGGGGAGATTGAACGCGATTTCCCAAAACTTCCGTTCGTTCCGAGTAGCGGGACGCGCCTGTCTGAACGGACGGAATTAATACTATCCCTGCAGGCAATGGGGCTTGTAAAAAGGCTTAAACATACCAATTCCCGCACTGCGGTAATAGGTATATCTGGCGGACTTGATTCGGCTCTTGCCCTTTTGGTAACGTGCAGGGCGTTTGATGCCTTAGGCAAAGACAGGAAGGATATAATAGCCATCACAATGCCAGGCTTTGGCACTACGGGCAGAACGTACGGCAGTTCGGTTAAACTTATACAGTCTGTGGGGGCGACGTTTAAAAAAGCAGATATCACCGAAAGCGTTATGCTTCACTTTAAAGATATCGGGCACGACCCTGAAATTTTAGACGTGACGTACGAAAACGCCCAGGCGCGTATGCGCACGATGATTCTTATGAATACCGCCAATAAGACGGGCGGTATGGTAATAGGCACAGGGGATTTAAGCGAGCTTGCGCTTGGCTGGGCTACGTATAACGGCGACCATATGTCTATGTACGCGGTAAACTGCTCCGTGCCCAAAACGCTTGTGCAGCATCTTATTCGTCACGAAGCTGAAAAATTGGGCGGCGAAACTGAAGAAGTTTTAAAAACAATCCTCGATACAGATATCAGCCCTGAACTTCTTCCCCCCGATAAAAGCGGTAAAATTGCCCAGAAGACAGAAGATATCGTAGGCCCTTATATGTTGCACGATTTCTTTTTGTATTATTCGGTACGCTGGGGCTTTACCCCTGAAAAGGTAAGGTATATCGCCCTAAAAACATTTAAAGACGATTTTTCTGAAGAAGAGATAGATAGGTGGTTAAAAAATTTTTATAAAAGATTTTTTGCCCAGCAATTCAAAAGGTCCTGTATCCCCGACGGGGTAAAGGTGGGCACTGTCACGCTTTCGCCACGCAGCGACTGGCGCATGCCTTCTGATGCCTCTTCGCAGGGGTGGCTGGACGATATTAAATAATTGGGGCGGTATTATCCGCCTTTTATTTTTATAAATTGGCTTTTACTTTTGTTATAAAAATTGACTTTGGCGCAATTATGTAGTACAATTACATATGGACATAACTTACCCGCATAATTTTCGGGTTCTGTATATATTTACAAACTTATCTCAGGAGGCTAATATGAAGTTACTAAACATTAGCACCCTGTTTCTTGCAAGCGGCGAACTGGTAGGAATGATTGTCGCAATCATTTTTGCTGTTTTGTTTGCAGTCGCCGCTGCTTTAATTTATTTCCTCTTATACAAAAAATTAAAGGATAAGACGGAAAAGGCTAACAGAGAACTCGGCGACGCTGAAGAACGTGTAAAAAAGATGGTTGCTGATGCTCAGAATGAATGCAAGGCTTTAAAAAAAGAGGCTATATTAGAGGCAAAGGAACAGGAGCTTAAATTACGGAACGATTTTGAACGCGAAACTAAAGAGAAAAAGGCAGAGCTTACCAAACAGGAACAGAGGCTTACCCAAAGGGAAGATACTCTCGATAAAAAGGAAGACGCCTTGACAAAACGTAGCGACGCGCTCGACCAGCAGAAAAAAGATTTGACTGCTAAAGAGCAGGAAATTAAAAAGACGCAGGATAAAGTAAACCACCAGCATGAACTGATGGTTCAGGAACTTGAAAAGGTAGCCCAGCTTACCAAAGAAGAGGCAAAGAAACTTTTATCCGAAGAAATTTTAGACGATGTCCGCCACGACGTTGCAATCCAGGTAAGGAATATAGAACAGCACGCCAAGGACGAAGCTAACAACGAGGCAAAAAAGGTTGTGGCGCTTGCCATTCAAAGATGTGCGGCAGACCACACGGCAGAAAATACAGTATCTACAGTATCGCTCCCCAGCGATGATATGAAGGCGAGAATAATAGGCAGAGAGGGAAGAAATATCCGTGCATTAGAGAATGCTACAGGTATAGAATTTGTTATCGACGACACCCCCGAAGTCGTAATACTTTCGGGCTTTGACCCTTTAAGAAGGGAAGTGGCAAGGCTTTCTCTTGAAAGACTTATTGCCGACGGCAGAATACATCCCGCGAGAATTGAAGAAACGGTAGAAAAAGTGCGCAAAGAACTCGATGCCGAGGTTAAGGCGGCAGGCGAAAGCGCAATGTTTGAAGTAGGAATTTTCGGGCTTCACCCCGAGCTTATAAAACTAATCGGCAGATTAAAATTCAGAACAAGTTACGGTCAGAATGTCTATAAACATTCTATAGAAGTAGCTTTGCTTGCAGGGCTTATGGCACAGGAATTGGGGCTTGACGTAAATCTTGCAAAGCGTGCAGGGCTTTTGCACGATATCGGCAAGGCGGTAGACCACGAGCAGGAAGGCACTCACGTACAGCTTGGCGCAGACCTTGCCAAAAAGTATAAAGAGAGTGCCGCAGTAGTCAATGCCATTGCCGCCCACCACGGCGACGTAGAGCCTAAAACTTTAGAGGCTGTGCTTGTTGCCGCCGCCGACGGAGTGTCTGGCGCAAGGCCCGGCGCAAGGCGAGAGACCGTTACTAATTATGTAAAACGTCTTGAACGTCTTGAAGAAATTGCCTCGGGCTTCAGCGGTGTAGACAAGAGCTACGCAATCCAGGCAGGCAGGGAAGTAAGGGTTATGGTTAAACCCGAACAGATAGACGATGCCCAGGCGCAGTTCCTTGCAAGGGATATTGCAAAGAAGATAGAAGCAGAACTTGAATACCCCGGGCAGATTAAAGTAAACGTAATACGCGAATCGCGCAGCGTTGAATATGCAAAATAATTAAATTAAGATTAAATCCCCTGCCTAACCCAAGGCAGGGGATTTAAAAAAGGAACGCAGTGGCGTTCCTTTTTATATTATTTACTTTCTTTTTCAAAGTTATCTGTCACCTGCTGTATAAACGCCTGAGCAGCGTCAAAGTCGGTTTCGTCGGGGTGGCCTTTGTTTATGCCTCCGCATATTTTAAAGATAAAATATCTGTCGAGCCCTTTGCAGCAGAAACTTCCCAAAACTTTTACGCCTTTCTTTTCAAGTTCGGCTATTATTGCCTTATTGTCTTTTACGTTTCCCGTTCCGCTTGTGGAAAATACAAACGCGTATCTGGGCAGCTTTTCGGCTTTTTGGACAAATTCTAAAAGGTCTTTGTCGTGCTTGCCGAAATAGATGCCGCTGCCTATACCTAAAACGTCGTATTCGGCAAAGTTATAAAATCTTCTGTCTTCCCAGTCTGCAACCGAAAGGGGAGCAACTTCTGCCATGGCTTCCGCTATCTGCATTGTATTTCCGCAGTGCGTTGATTTTACAAGCGCTACAAATTTCATTTTGTCTCCTGCTTGGTTAAAATATAAAAACTTAAAGTGAATACGGGTATGTTAAGTGCTATTATGCAGGGTATAACAACTTTTGCCAGAACGTCGGGTGTTGACGACCAGTTCACTGATAACACTATTGCAAACAGTATTATTATAAGCATTACTATTACGGTTATTATTATGCTTGTTATAATATACCGCAAGGAGGTGGGTTTGCGTACCTGCCTGCCGTATCCTGCCCCGAAAAGTATCCCGCAGACTAAAACGTCTGCAAGTCCCAAAGCAAGTATAACAAACGGATAGGCAAACGAAACGTTAAGGCTGTCTTTAAACAGCAGGCATAGCGTAAATTCAAGCAATATTATTACGCCAACGATCAGCGAACACTTAAACAGTGTAGTGCCTTTGTTGTATGTAGAATGCCTTGCGCTTTCGGCATAGCCTGAGTTTTCAGAAGTATAAATTTTTATTCCGTCATTGGCGGCTTTTGCGTCTGCCTCGCTGAATCTTGCCTGATACGCAGGCTGCGTATACACCTGCACAGGCGGCTGCTGAGGGCTTGGCTGTTCTGCTGGCTTGACACTCTCCTGTACAGGCTCTGCACCGGCGGGCTTTAACGAATTTTCAAACAGCCTGTCTATAAGGTTGCGGTAATCACGCTCTGTTTCAGGTTTGTTGGTGTAAATTATTTTTTCGGTATCTATATTTTCGTTTGCGGGAACTTCGGCTGGTTCAGGTTTTTTATCAAGCTCGCCTGAAATTAATTTTACATAATTTTCATGTGCGATTCTCCGCTGTTCCTCGGCATTCTCGATTTCTATCCTGCGCTGTTCTTCTGCGGTAGCAATTTCCAGAGCGGTAGGACCTGTAAATACAGGGGCTTCAGGTTCTGCAGGCTTTTCAGGTTCAACTGGTTCGGCTGGCTCTGTTAGCGGTACAGCATCTTCTTTTGCCGTTTCTTCGACGGTGGGTTCAGGCACAGGCTCTTGCTCTGTGACGCTTTCAGAAATCACAGTTTCCTGATTATCGTCTTCGTGTTCTTCATCGGGCTCTTTCTGGTCTTCAGGTAACTGCTCCTGCGGTATCTCTGCGGGCTCAAGCACGACAGATGTTTCGTGTAGGGCGGTAAAAGTTACCGCTTCTATCACGGGTTCGCTTAAGACAACAGGCTTTTCCTGTGTTTCCTGCGGTTCTTCCACAGGTTCGTCATCTTCGCCTTCAGTACGTACTATGGGAACGCGCGACGTTGACTGTTTAAGATATTTAAAATCGACGGGAGTGGGAGCGGGCTGAGAGAAATCAAAATTTTTATCGGAAATAAGATTGTCTATCACCGTACGGGAATATTCCCATTCAGCCTGGTTTTTTTCTGTAATTTCTTTGCCGCTCTCCGTAAGGCGGAAATACTTTCTTCTTCCGCCTGAAGAAACCTCGTCCGATTTCCAGTATGCCTGTATGTAACCCTGGTTTTCCAGCCGCTTTAAAGCACTGTAAAGGGTGGGCTGTTTAAGGGTATACTGCCCGTGGCTTTTTTCGTTAATTTCGTTTATTATCTCGTAGCCGTATTTATCCCTGTCGTAAAGGGAGCGCAAAATGATTGTATTGATGTGTCCGCGTATAAGATCGGCGCTTATCGAGCTTTTTCCGTCTTCGTGGCTCTCGTATTCTTCAGTATCTTCTGCCATAACGTATAATCTCCCGTATATTGTATTCATTATACCATATCGGCACAAATTATGTCAATTGTTTTGTGATATTTGCAGTACTATGCCACGCATAATCTTGCAAAAATTTTGCTCATTTGATAGACATTTTTGTTAAAAGATGTTAAACTATTAACTGGATTTACGCGAGGTTAAAAATGTATAAGAATATTAAAACATACGACATACGCTATACCGACGTTGATTTTGAAGATACGATAAAACTTTCTTCGCTTCTTTCGGTAATGGAAGAATCGGCTTGTTCTTCTGCCGATGAACTTGGTTTCGGGTACGACAAAATTATGCCTGTCGGCATAGGGTTTATTCTTGCAAACTGATACATAGATACTTACCGCCCTATAAAGTTAGACGATAAATCGCTTACGATACACACCTGGCCGCAAAAACCTTCCCGCACGATATTTTTAAGGGAATTCGAGGTTTATTCGGGTGAAGAAAAGGTGGCGGCGGCATCGTCGCGCTGGTGTATGGTAGACCTTAAAAGATATACCGTTTTGCCTACGTCGGCTTTCCCTGCCGCACAGAACACATTATATAATGATTTACGTGCCGTGGATACGGTAGACTGGAAAATTGCTCCTTCTGACGGTGAACTGGCTGCTGAAAAGATTATTACTTCCTCTGATTACGACCATTACAACCACGTGAACAATACTAAGTACGCGGATTTTTGTATGGACGCTTTCAGCGTAGACGAACTCAAAGGTAAATACCTGTCCAATATCCGTATAAGCTATGTAAAGCAATGCAAATACGGTGAAAAATTATGCTTTTACAGGTGCTTGAAAGATGGTTTCTGGTTTATTGAAGGACGTGTAGGCGAAGAAGTACGCGTAAGGTTCAAACTCCAGTTTTCAGAAAAATAATGGATTTTACATATACAGTTAAAAAGAGTAAACGAAAGACCTATTCCATACGCATTACCGATGATAATAAGATAATTGTGCATACGCCGCTCCATGCCACAGACCGCAATGTAAAGGAAATTGTAGAAAAGAAGCGTGCATGGATAGAAAAAGTGCTTGCGTTTAATAACTCAAACAGCCTTAACGTAGCTGGCTTAAGCCAAATGCAGTGCGCCTATGTAAACGGCGTTCTTATGCCTGTTTCTGTGGGCGGAAGAAATTTTATAGACGATGGCGGCGTGCACGTTGCCTCTTATAATAGTTTTAAAAGTGCTTACGTAAACGGGGCAGGCAATGATTTTTTGTCACGGTTTAAAGAAACCGAACAGCGCTGCCGTCTTAAAAGCAAATCTGTAAGTTTCCGTTCGTATAAAAGCAGATGGGGCTGTTGCGACGGGGAGAATAATATCATTTTCAATTTTAAACTGATGATGCTTCCCGTAAGTCTGCAGGAATACGTGATGGTACACGAGTTGTGCCATACAATTTACCATAACCATTCGCGTGAATTCTGGACTCTCGTAAAAAAATATATGCCCGACTGCATGGAGCGCAGAAAGCAGCTTAAAAATTATAATTTTTTAGTTAATATGTATTAGAACCGCCTTAAACCGGGCGGTTTTTGTCTACTGCTTTTATTTTTTATTATAATAAAAC
>JAJQII010000039.1 GCA_021199295.1 Clostridia bacterium | reverse complement strand
GGTCTGCCCTGAGGACCTACAAAGCCCGTAACGCCACGCGTATTCGTAACCCAATACCAAAGCTGGTTAGAATAAATCATCTTTATAAAGACGTAGCAAGGCAACAGCTTGCGTTCTACAAGTTTGCGCTTGCCGTTCTTTTCTTCTATGGTAGTTTCCATAGGAATCTTTACGTCGAAGATTTGTTCCTGAAGATTGTTGTTTTCTATAAGCCGCTCCAGGCTATCCTTTACCATAGATTCGTAACCCGAATAGGTATGAAGGATATACCAGCAGGGAGTCGTTTCTGTAAAGTCAGGCATTCAGGTTATTCTCCGATTTTTGTTATAAGATCCAAAAGAGCTTGCAGCCCGAAATTAATGCCTGTAACTACTACAAGGAAAACGAGGACAACAACAAGCACTACGCCCGTCGACTTAACAACTTTGGGGAACGAGGGCCATGTAACCCTTTTAAGTTCAGAAAAAGTTTCCTTAAGCCGCCTGCCCATGCGTACAAATATATTAGGTTTTTTGCTATCGGATTTAGCCATAATAAAACTCCTGGGCTCACGCACATCTTTTTTTATTGCTGTAAAAAAATCTGTGCCGTGATTTTTAAAGACAAACCATTCTCACATAAATGCTACGAATGTTTTTTCCTTTTGCGCATTTTATTTAGCATACGGATTGAATAATGCGCAAAATTCAATCTACTCTCTTGCCTCCCTTGTAAGGGGAGGAATTAAGGGTGGGGTTTTCGGATATTAAGAGCAATATTTGTTTATCGCCCTTGTCCGTTGAAAAGTTATGCCATTTCCGCAATGCTATCTTAACCCCTTCGCCACAAGTGGCTCTCTTCCCCTTACAGGGGACGCAAGGTACGATATACAAAGTGCCGTTACACACCTTCGCAAGATATTATTTTTAAGAATAAGCCACGATTCAAATACGTGTTTATATTCTTATGCACCCCTCACGGGTATTGCAACCCTTACTTTGTTTCTTTATGTTCGGTATGCTTTTTGCAGTTAGGGCAGTACTTAGAAATAACAAGCCTGTCGGGGTCGTTACGCTTGTTCTTATAGCTGTCGTAATTCCTGTGTTTGCATTCGGTACATTCAAGAGTTATCTTTGCTCTTACTGATGCTTTCTTCATTATAGAAAACTCCGTACAAAAAAATTACACCCCTCAAAGAGATGTAGACAAAGTTTAACACACTTTTTTATGTCTGTCAACACTTTTTTGAAGGGGTTTTAAAAATTCTTTTTCTATTATATATATTTTTATGCTTTAACCACAAATTTACAGATCCCCGCCGAGGGAAACGTAGGGGTTTAAGCCCATTTTGATTTTCATATACATTGCTATGGGCGATGCCGCGGGCATCACTTTAAAACCCAACGCGCCGAACGCCGAAACCGACTGGTACTCTACCCCGTCCCACGAACATGAGATATAAAAGGGTATCCCTCTGTTTTTAGCGTTACGGGCAAAGCGGCGTATATTTTCGCTTACGGTATCAGCAGTGCCTGAATGGTAGGCGTCCAGAATGACGGCGCAGACTCCTTCGGGGATATCGTCGGGGTAATAAAGCCCCGGGGCACAGTTTAGCATAAGCACCTTTCCGCCCTCGGCAAGCTCACTTATATCTGCCGCATCCTGACCGTCGGGCTTTTCGGAATAGTCGGGGTTTTTTATAAATTGCCCCCAATATATGTCGCCGTAAACGCCGTTCAGTGAGAACAGCCTGTCGTCGTAAGGCATATAGGGCAAAACGCGTGACGCACGGTGTATATTGGTGGCGGCGTCCCCGCGGTTGCGGTAGCTTATAAATACCCCTCTGCCGCCCCTCTGTTCGATAAACCCAACGGCGGCTGCGAAGTTATCCACGCCGTTAGCCCTGCCGTCGGTAAGCGTATAATTGCTTGAAACGAATACGACGGGCGCACAGTCCAGCCCCAAAACGTAGCTTGCGGCGCATGCCGTGTACTGCAAAGTGTCTGTGCCGTGCGTTACTATAACGCCGTCTGCACCGCCGTCTAAACTTTGCTTTATGCACCTGCATATAAGCGCCATATAATCGTCGGTCATGTTTTCGCTTAAAACGGAGAGCGGCTGGCTTATTTCAAAGTCGTAGTCGCCCCCTCCCCGCTTTTTATACATATCCAGAAGCAGGAATGCCGCTCCGCCGTCGGGCTGTATGCTGTCCCCTTTTTTAAGGCTGCCTATTGTGCCGCCCGTAAAAATCACGCTTATCTTTTTCATATCCCAAAATAATTACAATGTGCCATAGTTGCGGGGGAATTGTATTACATCCCTTATATTGGAAACGCCTGTCACGTACATTAACGCCCTGTCGAGCCCCAACCCGAAACCGCTGTGGGGCACAGTGCCGTATTTACGGGTTGCAAGGTAGCCCGTGTAAGCCTCTAAGGGCATACCCCTCTTTTCCATGGCAGCTTTTAATTTATCGTAATCGGCCTCGCGCTCGCTGCAACCTATAATCTCGCCTATGCCGGGAACTAATAAGTCAGTAGCCGCTACCGTCTTACCGTCGGGGTTCTGCTTCATATAGAAAGCCTTTATATCCATGGGATAGTCGGTAACGAATACGGGCTTTTTGAAATATTCGTCGGTAAGATACCTCTCGTGCTCGCTCTGCAGGTCGCTCCCCCACGAAACGGGGAATTTGAAATCCTTGCCCGACTTTTTAAGTATTTCTATGGCGTCGGTATAGGTTACCCTTGCGAAGTCGCTTTCAACCACGTGGGTAAGTTTGTCTGTGAGCCCCTTTTCCATCCACTGGTTAAAGAACTGCATTTCGTCGGGGCAGTTATCCATAACGCTCTTAATAATGTACTTTATAAATTCCTGAGCGATCTCTATAATGTCGTCGAGTTCGGCAAAGCATACTTCGGGCTCTACCTGCCAGAATTCAGCGACGTGGCGGGTGGTGTTGCTGTGTTCCGCCCTGAACGTCGGCCCGAACGTGTAAATCCTGCCAAGCCCCATTGCCGCCATCTCGCCTTCGAGCTGGCAGGAAACGGAAAGCCCTGCCTTTTTGCCGAAAAAGTCGTCGGCGTAGTATTCTTCAGCCGTCTTATAGTCCGCGTTCCACGGCTGGGTGGTAAGGCGGAACATCTCGCCCGCGCCCTCACAGTCGCTGCCCGTTATTATGGGCGCGTGCAGGTATTTATAGCCGTGCGTCTGGAAGTAAGTGTGTATTGCCATAGAGAGCTGCGAACGCACTGCAAACACAGCCTCGAACGTCTTTGTCCTTGTACGTAAATGGGGGATAGTACGCAGGAAATCGAGGGTATGGCGCTTTTTCTGCAAAGGGAAGTCAGAGGGGCAAACGCCCAAAACCTCTATGGTATCGGCGTTTACTTCTATTATATTCCTCTCCGACGCGACAAGCCCGCCCGTGACTTTAAGCGAAGCGCCCACGCATGCCGCCTGCTTTAAGACAGCCTGGTCGGCAGACTTTTTCTGCACGACTATCTGAAGGTTTTTAAGCGTTGTGCCGTCGTTAAGCTCGATAAACGCAATCTCGGAAGAATCCCTTGCCGTGCGTACCCAGCCGCATACGGTAACCTGTTTGCCTATAAAATTTTCTTTTACGGCGAATAATTCGCTGATATCTGTATGTTTCATAAATATTTTCCCCTGCCCCGCTTTAAACGGGTTTGTTTTTTACCACACGAGTATACCACATTGCCGCCCAAATGTAAATTAGTTACAATAAAAAAACGGGCGCTCAGCGCCCGAATTTTTTTGCAGTGTTTATCAGTTGGTAATAAAGAAAGTTAAAAGGAACAGTACTGTTATAATCCATGTGAACAGCTTTATTTCCTTTATCTTGCCGGAAATAACCTTTATAATAACATAAGATATAAGCCCTGCCGCTATGCCGTAAGAAATGCTGTATGTAAGGGGCATAACCGCTATGGTAAGGAACGCGGGAACGGCTATAGTAGGGTCTGTCCAGTCTATCTTTACAACACAGCTCATCATAAGCACGCCCACGTAAATAAGGGCTATTGCCGTAGCTTCGTTGGGAATAAGCTGGGCTATGGGGCTTAAGAACATTGCTACAAAGAAGCAGAACGCTGTGACTATAGCCACAAAACCCGTCTTGCCGCCAGCGCCCGTGCCCGATGCCGATTCAACGAACGTTGTTACCGTGGAAGTACCGCAGATAGCGCCCGTGCACGTTGCGATAGCGTCGCAAAGCATAGCCTTGTTCATATTGGGAACATCGCCGTTTTTATCTAAAAGGTTGCCCCTCGCGCAAGCGCCGTACAGAGTGCCCATGGTATCAAACATATCTACCATACAGAAAGCGAGCGCCGTGGTTATAAATAAAAGTATAAGCGTGCCCGCGTTGTTGCCGTCTATAGCGAGATACGCGCTGAAGTCAAATCCCTTTGCAAATACCTGGCCTACCGACATAGTACCCCAGTCTTTAAACGCCGTAAAGGGATTTTCCATAGAAAAGCTCTCGAATACCGCAACGCATGCCGTATCGCCCCACGCGCAGCCAAGCCCCATAAGAGCATAGTACAAAACGGCAGCGCCGAGGATGGTCCATAAAAGGCCGCCCTTTACGTTCTTTTTGGCGAGTACCGCGGCTACAGCCACGCCTGCCGCGCATATGGCTATAGGTATAACCGTGCCGTACGTAACGCCGTTTAAAAAGTTCATAGAGGCAAGTCCTACGAGGGTTGAGCTGTTGCCCACTACGATACCTGCGTTCTGCAAGCCGAGGAAGGCTATAAACAAGCCGATGCCTGCGGGAATAGCTACCCTTACGCTTTCGGGTATAGCCGCGAAAAGCTGTCTGCGCAGCCCCGTTGCCGTAAGCACTATAAATATAACGCCGTCTAAAAGCACGAATACAAGCGCGTTGGCGTAAGAGATGCCTGCGATGCTGCATACCGTGTACACAAAGTAGGCGTTGAGCCCCATGCCACTCGCCTGCGCCAAGGGCAGTTTTGCGAGAAGCCCCATAAGCACCGTGCCTACTACAGCCGAAAGCGCGGTGGCAATGTAAACAGCACCGTAAGAAACCTCGTCCAGCGTGGCAAACATGCCTGCGTTTACCATAAGTATGTAAACCATAGCCATGAATGTAGTAACGCCTGCGATAATTTCTGTCCTGAAGTTAGAGCCCGAACGCGTGATGCCGAAATACCTGTCTACCTTTGCGAGCACGCCGTTACCCTGGGGTTCGGACTGGACTTCTGCGGCAGGTTCTTCGGTTTCAGGCGTCAAGCCTTCTTCCTGTTCATCCATTTTTTTATTCTCCTGTAAAATTTTTATCCCGCCTGAATACCACACCCGACGGAATTTTGATTTATTTTAACATTATATTCACATTAAGGCAATACATTTTTAATTGTTTTTTTTAAATTAAAGCAATTTGCGGCTATCCGAGAGGAATATCAAAACACTTATTTGATATTCCTCTTCTTTTGTGTTTTTGTACCCCTAACGGGTACAGGGAACATACGGCATAAATATTTACATTGAAAGCATTTTGTGTTACAATGATAAAAAGGAAACGCTTATGGATAAAATAGGAAGAAAAATACAGGAATTAAGAAAATCTAAGAGCCTTACGCAAGAACAGTTAGCTGAAAAAACGGGAGTTTCAAGGCAAACAATTTACAAATGGGAATCTGATTATGTTCAACCCAACAATGAAAATATAGTAAAACTATGCGAAGTTCTTGCCGTGGATAAAAAATACTTTTTTGAAATATCCGCTGAAGATACTGCTGCAAATAATGCCCCAGCCAATCCAAATATAACGAAGAAAAAACGGTCAATTATTGCCGTTATTATATCGGGAATACTTACGTTATTTTCTGCAATAGTTACTATATGCGTAGGATTAACTACTTATCAGCCATCGCAAAATGCAATGTGGGCGACCACAAGTTCGTTGAACATTACTTACTTTTACATATCTTTGGTTTTTACCATATTGTTTTTCTGCTTTACAGCTCTTTGTATGGTAGGCTTATTCAGAAATAAAACAAAATAATACTGATGTAAACACTTTTCAAACCTCAAAGCGGTTGAAAAGTGTTTTACTTTATAGTAAAACGTTGTGGTAAATATGTGGGAGCAATTATGATAAGGCTTGAAAACGTAACAAAAAAATACACAAACGGCGAAACCGAACTTTACGCCCTTAATAACATATCGCTTGAAATAAAAACAGGGGAATTTGTAGCTATTACGGGGAAATCAGGAAGCGGTAAATCTACTCTGCTGAACATAATAGGTACTCTTGATACGGCAAGCGAAGGTAAAATTTATATCGATGATGTTAATATAGCCGATATGAACGATAAACAGCTTGCCGCTTTCCGCAGAGAAAACCTTGGATTTATATTCCAAAGTTTTCACCTTGAAGAAGAATATACAGTTAGTGAAAACGTGGAAATACCACTTATACTCAGCGGTAAATTCCATAATAAAGATTTGATTGAGTCCGCCCTAAAGGAAGTTGATATAGCGCATAAATCGCGTGTAAAGGTTAAAAATTTATCAGGAGGGGAAAAGCAACGGGTAGCCATAGCAAGGGCAATAATAAATAATCCAAGCTACATTCTTGCGGACGAGCCGTGCGGCAATCTTGACAGCGCAAATAGTGAAAACATAATAAGTTTGCTTACAAAGCTGCATAAAAGCGGCAAGACAATAATAATGGTAACACACGATAAAACAGACGCACTTAAAGCACAAAGGCTTATTGCAATTGGCGACGGGAAAATTATAAATGATGAAAGTATTACACCTTGTTAAGAACGAGCTTAAGCTGCTTAAAAAATCGGTTATTATCATAACTTTAATATTCACGGTGTTTCTGTCCGCATTGTTCGGCGTAATATCCGTACAAGCCGATCTTTCGCAAAACATATATGCCGATATAGACGGTTCGGGCATACAGCTTTATCTTAACGTGCAGTCTGCCTGTTTACAGGATATCCGGTCTGAATTTGAAGGGCTTATAGTAACGGCACAGAAAAAAGGCATAACCCAAAGCGCGTATCTCACTAATACAAACGGAGACAGTTTTGAAACGTCCCAGACAGAAGTAATTGATAATACTACCATCATATCAAACTATAACGGAGCGATAATAAGCCTTAACAAAGCTACTTCCGACACCTTACGCAATTCAAGCAAACTTTTGCAAGGGGAATGGCCTACAGCAGAAAATGAAATATGTATCTGCAGTTATATAGCCGAATATTTAAATATAACTACAGGAGATACTCTTTTTATAGACGATACCGCCTATACCGTCTCTGGTATATTTAATAACAATGTTTTGGGTTACTACTATTTTGTAACCGTAAGCAATGACATTAAGTTAGATAAAATAACGGCATATTTTGATAGTTCCGAAAATATGTATTCGGCGTACGCAAAACTGACAAATTACGGCTATACCGTTGAAATGCCGCCAACCGTAAATTCTTACCTTGAAAACTTGTCTTCGGTCAAAGGATTTTTATCTTCTTGCGCCGCCATTCTCGCTTTAGTAATTATCGCAGTGCTTTATTCCCTGATAAGCATATTTTACCGTCAGCGTAAGGCATACATATGCCAGCTGAAAATACTTGGCGCAACAAAATATACCGTTGCCGCGGTTTATTGCGGAATAGCCGTTTTAATGCTGTTTGTTTCGTCGTCAATATCGACAGCTTTTGCAATATTCTTCAACAATTATATTTTAAATCTCTGCTCGGATTTATTCGGTATGGCGTTTTCGGCACATTTTAATTTTGCAGTACCTGTATTGGTTTTTGCTTTGCTTGTTTTGGCTACTTTTACTTTTTATCTTATTTTTGCACGCAAAACAAAATCGGCTTGGGTAGCGCAGGAGATACGAAATGAATAAAGTAAAAAGATACTTCTTTTTAATATGCAGGAACTTCCGCGCCCATAAATGGCTTAATCTGCAGATAATACTGTGCTTTGCGGTTTTAGGTTTTTTAATTACGCTGTTTTCTATATTTTCGTTTTCTTTAAATACCACGCAAAGCGCGATGGCGGCAAATTATATTTCTGCCAATTATATTACCTCTGACACAGCCATAAATTTTGAAGATGACGGCATTGAAAAACTGACATATAAAACCTACGATGCTAACGCGGCAACGTCTTCTGTTTTAGGCATGGAACTTGACTATATTATTTATTCAATTATACAGATAAAAATAGATAATCATAATTACCTGTGTATCGAAAATGGTAATTTAAGTATAAATACGGGCGAAACGCTGTTTACAAAAAACGATTTAAAAGAGGCATCGGGAACGCTTTTATACGGCACATACCCGACCTCTGCTTCAGAAATATGTATATCCCAAAACCTTTTAGAGTGTTTCGGCATTGCCGCAGATGAAATTACAGGCAAAACAATAAGCATATCTTTTATAAAAAACTCTGCCGCCATTCTTGATGACGTAACTATTTGCGGCATAATAAGCAGTGAATATTATAATCTCAGCGGCCATAACGGCGGTTCTTACCAGATTATACCCGATATATGGACTGCACAAGATTGCCAATTATTCAGCGAAAACAGCAAATGGAATATAAAATACGTCTATTCTTTTGAAGAGTGGCTATCCGAAAGTCAAGCCGACTACTATGAAACGCTGTACGGCTGTAAATACATAGGGAATTATGTAACAGAAGATATTGCCATAATATCAAACATGCAGACGTTGACATTAAACATTGCCTTAATGATAGGCATATTCATAGCGATAGGTTTACTTCTTATAATGTATCTGCTTACAGACAAATACTTACGGCTGTTCTTTATAAGCGGCGGCATTTTGAAAGTGTGCGGAATGGACTCCGCAGATTTAAAATTATTACTATATTTACAGATAATATTTATATGCTTGTTATCCGCCGTTATTTCTGCCTTGCTTTCGGTAACAATATACGCGGTTATAAGTTCATTAATATATTCAATTCTGTATATAAAACTCATAGCGCCATCTTGGGGAGTTTTTGCGCTTACATATATAATTGCTACGGCAATTATAGTAATTGTAGCTTTTATAATCTGTATTCTTAAAACAAGAAATATCAACAGCACAACCATAAGATCTATGCTCGAAACAAGACCATATTAGCAGCAAAACTCTATTTACCAAAAAGCTGTCAAAATGGATTTTTGGTAATTAAATGATCTATCGGTGTCTTCAACAGACACCTCTTTTTCTATCACATATTGCATTTATTTCCCGAAATATTCTTTTACAAGTTCCTTGCCGCCTGATTGGGCTACAATGCCGTCCTTTATTAAAATAGCTTTATCGCAAAGCGCCTCGGCGCAGCGCACGTCGTGGGTCACTGTTATCATCGTGTTGCCGCTTTTATTATGTAAATCATTCAAAATATTTACCATATCGCAGAGCCCGTCGTAGTCCTGCCCCACCGTAGGTTCGTCCAATAGTAACACTTTTGGATTGCAAGCAACGACGGCGGCTATACTTACTCTGCGTTTTTGCCCTTCTGAAAGCGACTGCGGGTGTCTGTCCGCAAGGTGGCGGAGTTTAAATAAATCCATGATAGTTTGGGCATATTCGGGGCTCTCCGCGCCAAACTCTATCTCCTTTTGCACCGTGGGCATAAACAGCTGATAGTCAGGGTTCTGATACACCACGCCTACGGTTTTAAACCACTTTTTACTGCCCCGCTTGTCCTTTAAATCGGGGGATATGTGCTGTTCAATACTTCCGCCCGACGGTTTATTGAGCCTTGCGCTAATTCGCATAAGCGTAGTTTTTCCGCAACCGTTTTCGCCGAGCAGTACAACCCTGCCGCCTTTTGGTATATCAAAGGTAACGCTTTTTAAAATTTCACGTTTTTTTGCCGTAAAAGCCACTTCATTTAGGCATATTACTGGGTCAATTCCCGTAAAAACGGGGCAAATGTCTTCAATCTTTTTGGTTTGAGCCAAAAGATAAGCCTTTCTGTCGGCAATCTCATCCGTCTTGCCGCCGCCGACGTGCCATACTCTGTCTACATAAGGTAGCACCATATCAAGGCGATGCTCGATAACTATTACACAATAGCCCGCCTTTGCCAAAGAGCGCAGTGTGGACATAAGCAAATCAGCGCCGTCTTTATCCAGATTTGCTAAAGGCTCGTCTAAAATTATTATTTTCTGCCCCATCGCAAGCGTGGATGCCGTAATTAATCTCTGCTTTTGCCCACCCGAAAGCGTGGGCGTCTGCCACGATTTATCCAACTTTAACAGATTGCAGACAATATTTATTTGTTTTTCTATTGTTTCTTGCGGAAAAGCTAAATTTTCACAACCGAAAGCGATTTCGTCCTCCACGATTTTATGCACTATCTGCTCGTCTGCGTTCTGCAAAACCAAGCCGACTTTACGGCAGATATACCCCAGCTTTTTGCCCTTTATGTTTTCGCCGTCGATAAGCACCTCGCCCGAAAGAGCGCCCTCTGTTACATTTGGAATGACGCCGCTTATTATGTACATAAGCGTGCTTTTGCCTTCGCCCGAGTGCCCAGAAACAAGCGTAATTTCGCCATATTCTGCGGTGAATTGTATATTATCTAAAATTTTTGTATTGCCGTCGTAGGAAAAACTTACGTTATTTAAATTAATCGCGCTCATAATATCACCGTCAAAGTCATTCCAACAATTAAGCCTATTAAAAACAGTATGTCAGTTATAGCGACACGTTCAGGCTTATACACGCTGTACTTTACCTTCCCCAGTGTGAAACCTCGTGTTTCGACAGACAGCGAAAGCGTATCGGATATATTTACAAGCCGCATAACGAGCGGTACTAAAAAAGCCCTGTAAAATATTTTAGGATTTAACATTCCGCCTGCGCCGCGCGTCTTCATCGCCTCGCGTACCCGCCTTATTTCCGTCCTTAAAAGGGGCATAAACGACGTGGTAATCAGCATACCCAGCGTGATTGACCGTGGAGTATGTACCTGCGAAAGACTGCGCACGGTTGACACAGACTCGCAGGCAGAGGCTACCGCCATTCCTGAAAACACCGCACCGAAACGGTTAGCCATAGCCAGCGCCGACATAGCGCTGCCCGAAGCGGCATAAGAAATTCCCGCAAAAATGCCGCCTACAATTACAAATGCAACCAGCATTTTAAGGCAGGATTTTGCACAGCCGAAAAGACACAGCCACACAAATAAAGCAATTAAAAAATAACTGCACTCTACGTGCTTTGCCATAACCAGCCCGAAAATTATTATAGCCACCGCCGCCACTACGTTTATAAGCGGAAAGAGTTTGTATTTTGGTTTAAAAAATTTCATAATTTCAATTTTTAAGAACGCCAGCTTTTCTTAATTCGCGCGAGATTATCATCCCCAGTAAAGAGCCGACAAAGCAAATAGCTACCACTGCAACGCATATGCCCGCTATAACGCCCGCGCTCGCGTTGCCGCCTATGTACATAGAAACCGCCGCCTTTTCAGTGCCGTCTACCGTATACATAACATTGTAATAAAGATACATAAACGGCAAGGTCATAGGCATATACAGCGTGCCCGCGAACACACACGCCCAGTCAGATTTATAGCCCCTGAAAATGAGCAAGGTCAGAAGCTCAGCTATAAGCCCGCACACTACTATAAACGCCATAGGCGGAAACATAAATACGAGGAATATTCCCATAAACGCCGACTGAAAAAGAAGTGCGCCAGGCTTACGTACCTTCATCATTCCTATCACGGGGAACAGCGAAAACTGCAAGCCAAGCCCCATCTGAATAATTCCGTAGCACGGTATATTTACAAGTAACGGCATAAACGCGCTTGTAACCAGCGTGCACGCCGTGATTATTGCAAGGAACACGATATCCTTTATTTTGTACTTTTTAAATATCTTCCCATCTTTTTCTTCAGTCGGGTTTTCCGCGATCTCGCCTGCCGTAGCCTCCTCTGCCGCTGATTCTTCCTGTGCCAGCTGCGCGTTCTGAATAAGCTGCTCGGCTGCAAAATCGTTATTTTGCTGATCGTTCATTTTACTTCCTCCATTCTGCCGTTATCTACCCTGTAAATTCTATCAGCGATAGCCATAGTGCTCTCGCGGTGCGATACCAAAATTATGCTGCGTTTGCTCCTTTGCTCGGCGAGGGCTTTTAAAATTATGCCCTCATTTATGCTGTCTACATTGCTTGTAGGCTCGTCCAGAAGTATAAGGCTGCTGCCGCTTAAAAAGGCACGGGCAAGCCCTATACGCTGTTTTTCGCCCGCAGACAGATTGTCGCCTAAAGCACCCACCTGCGTTTTGTAACCCTGGGGCAGAGTCATAATAAAATCGTGTACCGATGCCATTTTGCACGCCGCTTCCAATTCCTGCTGCGTGGCGTCCTTTTTGGCTATACGCAGGTTGTCCTCTATGCTCATATCAAAGAGATACGTACTCTGCGAAACCATTGAAACGTTATCTGAAAGACTGTCTGAATTAATATTATCAATATCAATCCCGTTGTAATTTATAGTGCCGCCGTCCTTTTGCCAGAACCGTAGCAAAAGTTTTAACAAGGTGGACTTGCCGCATCCGCTTTCGCCGACTATGCCCACAATCTCGCCCTTTTGCGCCTGCATACAAATATCTTGCAGCACGGTTGTCTGCTTGTCGTACGAAAAGTTTAAATCTTTAACCTGTAAATTATCAAATTCAAAGTCTTTGCCGTCCGTCACGGCAGTAACGACAGGCTGTTCTTCCAATAGGTTAAGCACCCTGTCGCCGCTGGCAAAAGTCTGCGTAAGATTGCCAGGCAGTGCAGACACTGCACTTACAGGTCCGAAACTGGAAAATACCGCAACGACGCCGATTACCATCTTGCCTATCGTCAACGCATGCGTATTTACAAGAACAATGCCCACGATAAGAGTTATCGCAATAAACAGTGTTATTGTAAGTTCTGTTGCCGCCTGTGCCGCCGAGGTGTCATGCTTCATTTTTTTAGTCTCTTTAAGTAAAATATCAGAACGGCGGTTTACCTCCTGCTCCCTCTCCTCTTCGGCATTGTTTAAAACTATATCTTTAACGCCCTTTATGCTGTCTAAAAAGTAAGCGTTGAAGGATGCGAACTCCCTGCGGTAATTTACGCCAGACTGCTTTAACTTACCCGATGAGATAAGCGGAACTATAATTCCTATGGATATATATCCGAGCAAAGCAATTAATGCCAGCCACCAGCTTGAGATAAAGCCTACAAAAAGGAACACGCCGAGCGACACTAAAACCGCGATACACACGGGGCTTATAGTGTGCGCGTAAAATACTTCAAGCGTCTCTATATCAGAGGTTATCATTGCTATTATACTGCCCTTTTGCTTGCTTTCGAGCTTTGCGGGGCAGAGAATACGGAGCGCGGCAAAGATTTTATCCCTTAATACGGCTAAAAGCCTGAACGCTATATAATGGTTGCTGTATTGTTCCAGATACCGCAAAAGACCCCTTAATATGCCGAAACCAACGGCTAAACCTATTATCCAGCCGTAGGAAAGGGCGATACTTTCTCCAAGGGCTTTTGCTATGCCTACAGCGCCCATTACCGTTACGCCTATAGAACACACATAGCCGAGACAGCCGTTGAACACGGCTAAAAGCATAATGTAGGCTAAACTTCCTAAAAGGGTTATAAGGCTTGCCATAATCTTAATTCCGCTGCGGCGGGTTGCTGTTTTCTGCGCCTTCATACGTTCACCCCCTTATAGCCTTCTTCCAATAGCTTTTGCGTATTAAATAATTTAGCGTAACCGCCGTTTAAATTCATAAGTTGTTCGTGCGAACCGCGCTCCTTTATTTCGCCGCTCTCCATATAATAAATATTGTCGGCAGGAACAACGTTAGCAAGGCGGTGGGATATTACTATAACGCTCTTTTGCCCGCTCAACGTTTTAACGTTTTCCATAATAATTGCTTCGCTCTCAACGTCTATATTGCTTGTCGCCTCGTCGAAGACGTAAATATCCTTATCGGCTACAAGGTTTACAGCCAAAGCCAAACGCTGTTTTTGCCCGCCCGAAATGTTTTTGGCGTCTTCAGAGATGACCTTGTCCAATCCACCGTTTTCGCGGATAAATTCGTCAAGGTTTACAGCTTTAAGCGCCGCGTAAATGTCCTCGTCCGAAACGTTTTTATTTGCAAGATAAAAGTTATTTTTTACCGTGTCATTGAAGATATAGGTATTATAACTTACCGCGGCAAGGCGGCTGTAATAGCCAGCCCTTGCATAACTTTCAAGCGGATTACCGCCTACTGTTACTTCACCGTTTTGCGGACGGCACGCGCCCGTAATTAAATTGACTATGGTTGATTTGCCGCATCCGCTTTCGCCGACGATTGCCGTCATACCCTTTGCGGGGAACTCGGCTGAAATATTCTTTAAAACATTGCGCTCGCCGTCGTATGAAAAAGTGACGTTATTTAACGCTATTTCGCAGGACGTAACCTCGTTTTTGCCCCACTCGGGATCTGGAAGGCCGAGCAGAGTTATTATCTTTTTGCCCGCGCTCGCGCCGTTCATCGCAACGTGGAAAGCGCTTCCCAGCGCACGGAGCGGCAGAAAAAACTCAACCGCTACAAGAATTAAAAACAGCGCCTGCGCTATACCCGCCGCCGCTGGGATAGTCTGATTCATAACGCCAACTATGGCAAGAGCAATTCCTGCGCCAGCGCCGCCGAACGCAACCAAGTCCATAATGGTTACGCTGGCAAGCTGCATTACAAGCACTTTCATTGTGATTTTACGGAACTCTTCTGCGCTTTGGTTTATATACTTGTGCTGCTCGCCGTCGGCTTTGTAAATTTTCAGCTCGTTCAAGCCCTGCACGCTGTCTAAAAACTCATCGCCCATAGAAGTGTATTTATCCCAATATTTATTGAAAATACGCTTGGCGTACTTTGATACCATAACTATAGACATAGGAATGAGCGGCACGCAGCAGATTAAAACGAGCGACACTTGCCAGTTCATACCCACGCACACGCAGAACAAAATCACAGGCACGATAAGCGAAAAGAAGAATTGCGGCAGGTAGGTTGAATAATACAGGTCAAGCTGTTCGATGCCCTCCATACTTACCTGCGTAAGCCCTGCCATGCTCATTCCGTCCGCGCCCTTCGCGCCGAGAGTTAAAATTTTGTTGTACGTCCTTTCACGCAAGTCCTTTTTTACCTGCCTTCCCAGCGTATCCTTTAAACTGCCCGTTACGCGAGTTGCCGTGTAGCGCACCAACGCGAGTACAACGCCCAGAATTGCGGGATAGATATAAGCTGAAACTTCCGCGCCCGTTATGGCAAGATACACCGCCCAGCATATGCAGGCGGTTATGCCTATGTTAGCAAAACTGCCCGCAAGCATCACCAGCACAGTATATACCACGTACTTTTTGTTGCCGCCTAAAAGCCGCAACAGCTGCTTATCAATCATTACTTTTATTTGTCTCCTTCTTTAAACTACGTTTATACTTTATCATCTGAACAACGTGCGAAATGGCGAATATCGGGTGAGAAAATAACATTCTCGGTCCGGAATACCGCATAACGTCCTTTATCTTTTCTCTCATATCGGGCTTGTAACAATGGACTTTACAGAAAGAACAAAACTGCTTGTTTACCTTAAACGGGCACTTTTCAAGGCGGAACAGGGCATAGTCGGTAAGTTCTTTACATTCTTGGCACATCTCGCCCTTGGTCTTATGCTTGCCCCTGCAATATCTTTTAATCATTACGGGAATGATTTCCTTTTCCTTGTTCCACTTTTTCAAATCCTTCTGCTCTTTTGTCATTGCTTTATCTCTTAAAAAATTTACTATATAACTTCTTTCATACTAAGTAAATAAATATTAACCATAGATTATTTTATCATATTGCTTTAAATTTTGCAATAAATTTTCACTTTGGTTTAGTTTTTTATTTGCAAGAATATTTAACAAATTCAGGTTTTAGTTTTTAATTATAAAAAAAGCACCACTACAATAATATAGTGTTGCTTATTTTTGCCCCTTTTCAGGCTTTAAAGAACAGCTGCCGCGCAGGGCATACAGGCAGTTGCAGCAATCATCACCATACCCTAACGTTTTGGTTCGGTGAAAACCCGTCTTCATATAATAGCCTATCATATAATCAACGGCGCATATCCCCGGCAAAATTCCCCTTGCGCCGAACTTATCAGCATATGTAATAAAGCCGCATCTTGTTATTGTGATTTTAAAAGTATTATCGTTTATATCTTCATATTCAATCTCCCAGTCAAACGGATGCAGTTCGCCCCTCTCCTGCCGCTCTATGTGTCTTTTCGCATTTTTGCGAAAACCTTTTAAGTAGCTTCTACCCACCATATGCAAAAGCGGCTTTGGAACGGATAGTAGCATTTTCTCGTTCATTTTCCACATTAAATCATCTGCCTGACTCTGATTTAAACCGAGTTCTATCATCGCCTTGTACCAGGCGACGTAGGACGGCGCATAAGCATAGTTGAAAGAAAAAATACTCTTTCCTATATCGGGCGTTTGCTTTAACAATTTATAAAACCACTGCTTTGAAAGCGCCTTAAACTTTTTATAAAATTCCTTGCCGTATTCGGCTTTTATCATACGCCTGCTTCGCAGCATCGTAAGGTAATATATAAATTTTTTCATATTTTTTAACTTTTTCCAAACCCACGTATATTTTCAGATAAACAACGTACATATCCCCGCCGCAATCAAAGCAATAAACGGAAAAATTATAATATGTATTATATGCTGCTTTTTGTTAAAACCAAATTGATGATACCCCTCGCATCCCTCGGTTTCGGGTGCGTAATGCTGGTAAAAATGAGATTTAGTCAACAAAAACCAATCGAGAAAGATAATATCGAACGCCTTTAAAAGATATAATATCGCTATATATCTTCCGAAAAACATCCAGAAGTTATAACCCTGCCTGACGCCATCCCATCCTGCGAAAATAAAAACAGCGGGAAAAACGGCTAAACAAAGGAATGCTATCGCATACCCTATCAACCTTGCCCCACGGAAACGTTCGCTTCTCTCTATAATAGCATCTTGTATATCTTTCGGCGCACTGGAATAAAATCTTTTCTTTTGTATAAGCGCAACCGCCGCCCAAATCATACCGAACATTGCCGCCATCAGTACAAGCGACAAAATCAGTGTTGTAATCATAACTATCCCTCTTTGATTGTTTATCAAAAGCAACCTTGTTTTTTACTCGTTTTTGTAATCTCTCTCCATAGTGTACATAATGCCGCCGCCTTTAAGCGGGGTTTCCGCCGATTTTTTCATACCGCAGGATATGTACTTTTTTACTTTTAATTCCGTGTCCGTATCTAAAACGCAGAGCAATTTCTGTTCTTTGGCTATGCGGAACGGCTCTTGCAACAGCACCTGCAAAAAACTCTGTCCCTGAAATTCCCGTCTTACGGCAACCATTGATATGACAACATAGTCCGCCTCTTTTTTATATATCTTTTCATAAGGGTTATTCAGCACGGGCAGTAACTTTTTAATCGAGCCGAACGAAAGCCCACGAAGAAGCCGCCATACCATACGAATAGACTCCCGCCCCATTTTCAGTTTTTCGCCTTTTCGCCAATAGGCGAGATACCCCTCCTGCTTATCGGACGTAGTATATAAAACGCCAAGGCGGTAATAACACTCCGTCATAATTTCAAAAGTTTTGATTGCCGCATTGCGGTCAAGACGGGTAAACGCGCCCTCGCCCTCGTCATAAAACGCCTCGCCTATTACCCTGCCGATTGTTTTAAGTTCGTCATCGGTCAGATTAGTCAGTTTAATCACACTGCACACCTCTCTTAATAAAACCGCTGCAGACTAACTTTTATTCGCCGTATCTTTATCGGGCAGATATAAATAGTCGCAAACAGTGCCGCCTTCAGCCAAGGTGTGTTTTCTGTACAGGTCGGCGTGGTACAGTTTAGCCAAAATAAAATCAAGCTCGCACATAACGGGCAGAATTTCCTGATAGCCAAACTTCCTCGCGTAATCGTTAAGCGGGCATCGCGTAAAATAATAGGCTATGCCTTTGCCCTGCGGTGTTTCCCCCTGGTTAAAGTCCCAGGTCTTTTCTGTGTATTCGGGGTTATCTTCAGCCCACTTCGCGCACCTATCAAGCTTTGCCCTGAACTTTTCCATATCCTTATGTCTATTCACGTCCAGTCCGCCCATAGCCTTTTGAACAATTTTCATTGATAAAAGCTCTCTCGTCATTTCGCGCATATCGTCGGGCGTTATCGCGCCGTCCGCCGCTTTCCATATTGCCATAAACACAAACGACATATACATATTGTGCGCCATAGGGTTTTTAGCGCCGATGTCATCCGCCTCATTAAGCATCTGTCTGTAGACAGACTTCGCCTTTTTTATATACTCTTTGGCTGACTTTTTTCCATATCTTTTCGCCATCGGCTTTTTCATAAACGGAGCTATTACAAACCAATATTTGCCCGTGTATTTCATTATATCAATACCTTTTTATTTTTCGCCATATGAATGATCCGGCTAACGTCGCAGATCATTCTCAAGAAACTCTCTTGTTTCCCGCACATATTCATCAACCTTATAGAGTACGGCGGTATGACCGCCTTCTACTTTAACAGCCTTTGCTTTCGGCATAGAAAGAAGCAAATCTGCCTGTGCAGCCTCCGAAAAAGCCTTATCCGCCTTCGGAAGAACCAGAAGCGTTTTATCATCAAAACTTTTATAATCCGAAAGCTCAAAAGGCTTTATGTCCGCCACATCTATGATCAAGCCCGTCATATGCAGGTCAAACTTCTTAGTGTATTGCCCATAAATCCAGGCGAAAAAATCCTCCATATACGCTCTGTCAACGAGATTCTCATTTTCTATGCCGACCTGCTTTTTTGACGCCGCAAACAGTATTTTCTTTATCCATGAATAAGGAACAACTTTCATAAGCCTCATCATCACGCCGTATGATTTATACTGTTTTTTCAAGTCCGCAATGCTATTCTGCGACAGGCTGCACGTAGAATATAAAGCCACAGCGGACACAATATCCGAATACCGCCTTGCAATAAGCTGAGCAATAAACCCGCCCAATGAAGCACCGATTAACACAGGGTTCTTAATATCCAGCTTTTTTATAAGCTTAATAATATGGTCGGCAAGTTGTTCCAGATCGCTTACTTCCATAGGATAATCAAAGGTAAGAATTTGATAATCTTTTTCCATTTGTATAATATGGTTGAACCAGACATCTGAAATTCCCGTGCCGCCTACAAGATACACCA
>JAJQII010000103.1 GCA_021199295.1 Clostridia bacterium | reverse complement strand
GTTTATGCCTGCCTTTCGGCAAATTTTGTGAATGTGCTTGTCTGTCTGTTATGTTCTGTGGTTTGGGCTGTAATTTACAATGTTTCAGGCTCTGTAATACTTAACAGAAGCGACGTGTATTGACGGAGGCATACTGATGAACGCGATAGAAATTAAGGGCTTAACTAAAAATTTTGGCAGTAAACGGGCGTTAGACGGCTTGAATATGACCGTTCCCGAAGGGGCTATTTACGGTTTTATCGGGGAAAACGGAAGCGGCAAGTCTACAACCGAAAAAATAATATGCGGGCTTATAAAATCTGACGGAGGCGAGATAAAGCTGTTTGGCAAAAACCATACCGATACCGGCGTAAGGGCAAAAGTGGGTGTTCTTATAGAAACCCCCGGCTGTTACCCGAACTATAGCGTATGGAATAACATGCTGCTGCAGGCAGCCAATCTTGGCATTAAAAACGCCAAAGAGCAAGTGCGCAAGGTGCTTAAAACAGTAAGGATGGAAGGTTCTGCTTCCAATAAATTTAAAAACTGTTCTTTAGGTATGAAGCAGCGTATAGGTATAGCTATGGCGCTTCTGGGTGATCCCGCCCTTCTGATTTTAGACGAACCTATAAACGGGCTTGATGCAGACGGCATGCGTATAATGCGCGAGGTGCTTACTGATATTACAAAGAAATACCGTTGCAGCGTGGTTATTTCTTCGCATATTTTAGGCGAGCTGGAAAAGATAGCTACGCATTACGGCATAATACGGGGCGGCAGAATGATCAGGGAAATGACGGCTGAAGAACTTAAAAATGATTGCCGTACATTCATTGCCATAAACACTTCGGATTCGGAAGGGGCGATGGCGGTACTTGCAAAAAAATATTCTAAACTTAGCCGTGAAGACGGCTTAATCCGCATATATGACGGGGTTAAAGCTGAAGATGTGGCTGCATACCTTTACGGTGAAGGCATTACCGTGTCTGAACTGGTTACGGGCAAAATAGGGCTCGAAGAATATTATACGGATATTATGGAGGCGGATTAATGTCATTCGAAAAACAAAGCAGGGTGCAGGCTGTAAAAAGTATGCTTAAAGTGGACTTTCGCAGGATGTTCACTATGCCGCTTATATATATAATGGCGGGGATAAGCCTGGTAATGCCCGTTCTGATACTTGTGATGACATCTATGATGGCAGGTACATCGGTTGACCCCGTAACTGGATTGGAAACGGAAGTACAGTCTTTTACAAACGTATGGCAGTCCGTTTCAACGCTTAGCACACAAATCTCGTCCTCTATGGATATCGTAAGCATGTGCAATATTAACCTTATATACTTTCTTGCAGGCGTGTTTGTGTGTATATTCATGGCTGAAGACTTCAGAAGCGGTTATGCAAAAAACCTGTTTACGGTAAGACCGTATAAACCGGCTTACGTATTTTCAAAAACATTGGCGGGATTTGCGGCAGGGGCAATAATGCTCGTATGTTACTTTATAGGCGCTATTATTGGGGGAGCGATAGCAGGGCTTTCTTTTGCGGCGGGGGATGCCGGCGTAAGCGGAATTATTATGTGCATGCTTTCAAAAATATTTCTGATGCCAGTGTTTGTGTCTATATTTACCGTTATGGCGGCGATAGCAAGGCCTCGGCTGTGGCTCTCAATACTTTTATCCCTCGGCGCAGGCATGCTGCTATATATGATGATTCCAATGATCACCCCGCTCGACAGTAACTTTTTAAACGTGATTATGTGTCTTTTCGGCGGCGTGTTGTTTGCCGCAGGTCTGGGCGCTGTAAGTTCGTTAATTCTCAATAAAATAAGTCTTGTTTAAAGTAAAATTGTAAGGAGGTAAATGATATGTCAGCATTTCATCCATCCAAAGACACGAAGGAAAGCGCCGTGGCATAGCACGAAGTAGATAAAGCTAACTTTAGGGCGGCTAAGGCAGAAGCTAAAGCCAATTTTGAAGAAGCTAAGAAATCTCCCAAAAACCGCCAGGCTATTATGCAGGAACAGCGGGAACAGCAGATAGCGCAGACTGATGCCCGTACAGAAGTTGCATAGCAGCGCATACAAACGGCAAAGAATGACGGGTACAAAATAAGTTACGACAAATACGAGTGATTATATAAAACATTGAGATTATTTTTAGCCTTCCTTTTTGGGGAAGGCTTTATTTATGCAGCTCCTTTAATGTTAAAGAAAAGTCCTTTTTAATGTTATTTTTTGTAACAAAAGGAATATGCTTTTTCACATACCAATTGTTTCACAATATTTTAATTTAAAACCACGCATTAAAAATTGAAAAATTATATTTTGTGTGTTATAATACCGTTTGGAAAATTGAAATTTTGTTTATTGTTATTAAAATATAAAAATAATCGCAGATATAAAAATATACATTAATAAGATAAATTCTGCACAACGGTAAAATTTATGGCAAAACTTTTGGGAATAGACGTAGGGTCAACTACAGTAAAACTTACCGTCGTCGAAACAGACGGCACAATTTTGTACAGGTCGTACGAGCGCCATTTTGCGCAGGTAAAGGAGACCGTTTTGCGCGAACTTAAAAAGATAGCGGCGCAATTCGGCGGTGAATTCCGTGCCTCTATAACAGGCAGCGCAGGCCTCGGGCTTTCCCAGCGCAGCGGTATCAACTTTGTACAAGAGGTGCAGGCGGCATTCGTTGCTATACGCCGTTTTTATCCCGATGCAGACGTAGCTGTGGAACTTGGCGGCGAAGACGCAAAAATTATATTCGTAACGGGCGGCACGGAACAGCGTATGAACGGCAGCTGTGCAGGCGGTACTGGCGCTTTTATAGACCAAATGGCTACCCTTTTGAACATTACCGTTTCAGAAATGGACGAATACGCCCTTAAAGCCGAAAAAATATATCCCATAGCGTCCCGTTGCGGTGTGTTTGCCAAGTCGGATATACAGCCCCTTATAAACCAGGGGGCTAACAAGCAGGATATATCGGCATCCATATTCCAGGCGGTAGTCGACCAGACGGTGTCGGGACTTGCGCAGGGCAGGCGCATAAAGGGCAAAGTGTTGTTCCTGGGCGGGCCGCTTTACTTTTTAAAGGGATTAAGGCAGGCATTCGTGCGTACGCTCAACCTTTCAGAAGAAAACGCCGTATTCCCCGACGACGCTTCCTGCTTTATGTCCATAGGGGCAGCCCTTCATTCGGCGGGCGTACAGGCTATGCCTGTAGAAGAGATAATATCCCGTGTGGAAAACGCCCAGGGCAGCGACGAGATTGTAACGGGCGAACCGCTCTTTAAAGATAAAGAGGAATACTCGGCTTTCGTAAAACGCCACCGCGCTACCGACCTTAAATTCGCCGATATCGCCACGTACGAAGGCGACGCGTACTTGGGCGTCGATTCGGGGTCTACCACGACAAAGCTAATTCTTATTACCCCCGACAGCCGCATTATTTATTCCCATTACCAGACAAACAACGGTCAGCCCGTAGATATAATAATAGACCGCCTTAAAGATATTTACAAGCAGTCGCAGGGGCGGATAAAGATACGCGGCAGCGCTGTTACAGGTTACGGCGAAGATCTTATCAAGGCGGCAATAAAAGCCGATTTCGGCATTGTAGAAACGGTAGCCCACTTCAAAGCGGCACTGCACTTTAACCCCGACGTGGATTTTATTATAGATATCGGCGGGCAGGATATAAAGTGCTTTAAAATCAAAAATAAAGCCATAGATTCCATAATGCTAAACGAGGCATGCTCCTCGGGATGCGGTTCATTTATACAGACGTTTGCCCGCGCGATGGGTATGGAGATAGATAAATTCTCCCAGCTCGGTCTTTTTGCCGCCCACCCCGTGGAACTTGGCTCGCGCTGTACGGTGTTTATGAACAGTGCCGTAAAGCAGGCGCAGAAGGAAGGCTCTTCGGTAGAAGATATTTCGGCGGGGCTTTCGATATCCATAGTCAAAAACGCCATATACAAAGTTATCCGCGCAGCGAGCGCAGACGAACTCGGCGAAAATATAGTGGTGCAGGGGGGAACGTTCTTAAACGACGCCGTTCTCCGTGCGTTCGAGCGTGAGACGGGCAAAAACGTCATCCGTCCGGGCATAGCGGGGCTTATGGGCGCATATGGCGCGGCGCTGTACGCGCAAGAGGCTGGTAACGGTAATTCCACTACAATAAGCGAAGAAGATATACAGAACTTTTCGTATAAATCAACTTCGACGATATGCCGCGGATGCACCTCTAAATGCAATATAAATATCTTAACGTTCTCAGATAAAACGCGGTATATTTCGGGCAATAAATGCGAACGTGGTGCAGGGCAAAAACCTGCTTCCACCGAGCTTGACATTTATTCCTACAAACAGGAAAGGCTGCCCAAAACCATAGCAGGCACAAAAGGCACTTTGGGCAGGGTAGGCATACCCCTTCAGCTCGGCATGTACGAACAGCTTCCCATATGGGCGGGATTTTTCGAAACTCTCGGCTTCGAGGTGGTATTAAGCGACAAATCGTCGCGCGAACTGTATTTCAAAGGTCAGCACACCGTAGCTTCGGATACGGCATGTTATCCCGCAAAACTTATCCACGGGCATATAGAAAGCCTTCTTGATAAGGGCGTGGACTTCATATTTATGCCCTGCGAGAGTTACAACCTTGACGAGCACGACTCCACAAACCATTATAATTGCCCTATAGTTGCCTACTATCCCGAACTTTTAAAGGCAAATAACGAAAGGCTGAACGAGAGCAATTTCATAATGCCCTATCTTGACCTCAACATGTGGGATAACACCGTTAAGCGCCTTACGCAAGCGCTGGCTAAATATAAATTCAAGCATAAACAGGTAGACGCCGCGTTGAAAGTTGGCTTTGCACGGCTTGACGAATACCACAAAGATGTCCGCGCCAAGGGCATGGAGATTATGGAAAAGGCGGCAGCGCAGGGCAAGCAGGTAATAGTGCTCGCGGGCAGGCCTTACCATGTGGATAACGAGATTAACCACGGCATAAACAAACTTATAACTTCCCTCGGCATGGCAGTGCTTTCTGAAGACGCTGTGTTCGACAAAGCCGAAGTGCTTAACGTCACCGTGCTCAACCAGTGGACGTACCACGCGAGAATGTACCGTGCCGCCGAGTTTGCATGCAGCCACGACAATGTAAATCTTGTGCAGCTCGTTTCGTTCGGTTGCGGGTTAGACGCCATAACCACCGACCAGATGCGCGCCATTATGGAGAGCAACGGCAAACTTTACACGCAGATAAAGATTGACGAGATAAACAACCTCGGCGTTGTAAAAATCAGGCTGAGGAGCATGCTCGCGGCGATAGAAGAGGGCAACAAAAACAAGGTTTAAACCCCGTTAATTAAGGCATATTACCGTACCAATTGCAAAAAAGTTTTAATCATACAGGTTAATGATGAAAGAAGAAAGAGTAAACACAACAGACTATATAAGCAACGTTAAAACCAAGGACTATGTAGAGACTTTCGCCAAGTGGGATAAATCTATGAAGGCAACCCACAAAATTCTCATTCCCGATATGCTCCCCTGGCACTTTATGATCCTTGAAAGGCTGTTTAAAAACGAAGGCTACGACGTAGAGGTGCTTAAAAACGATACCCGCGCCGTGGTAGACGAGGGGCTTAAACACGTTCACAACGATACCTGTTACCCCTGCCTTTGCGTGGTAGGCCAGTTTATCGACGCGTTGAAAAGTGGTAAGTACGACCCCGACCATACGGCGGTAATAATAACCCAGTCGGGCGGCGGGTGCAGGGCGTCTAATTATATTCCGCTTATCCGCAAGGCGCTCAAAGCCGAGTTCCCCAACGTGCCCGTTTTATCATTAAATTTTGTCGGGCTCGAGAAGGATTCGTCGCTGGATATATCCGTTTCATTGCTCTTAAAACTGGTTTTTGCCATCTACTACGGCGACAATATAATGTGGTGCTACAATCAGACCAAACCTTACGAAGAGGAGGTGGGCGCAACCGATAAGGTGCGTGACGAGATGGTAGACTACGTCGTCTCTATGCTGGGCACTCACAGCTTTGTACGCTATAAAAAGGTATCCAAACGTATAATTAAGGCTTTCGCCTCGGTAAAACGCAGGAATATTAAAAAGGTAAAAGTGGGCATCGTCGGTGAAATTTACGTAAAATATTCGGCGATAGGCAACAACCATCTCGAAGATTTCCTTATGTCCGAAGATTGCGAGCCCGTCGTTCCCGCCCTCATGGACTTCGTGCTTTACTGTATAGTAAACAACATTAACGAAGGTGAAATGTATGATAAAAAGGGCAAGTTCATATGGCTCAACAAGGTGCTGTACCGTGTTTTGTTCCATATGCAGAAGAAAATAATAAAGCTGTTCGAAAAAGACGGAACGTTCGAGCCGTTGCATAACTTTGAGCATTTAAGAAAATGCGGTGACAAGGTAATAAACCAGGGCGTAAAGATGGGCGAAGGCTGGCTTATCCCTGCCGAGATGGCGGCTCTTGCCGAAACGGGAACGGAAAATATCGTCTGCGCCCAGCCGTTCGGGTGTCTGCCCAACCACATTGCGGGCAAGGGGGTAATACGTACCTTAAAGAATCTTTACGAAAAAGAAAATATCGTCGCGGTAGACTACGACCCTTCGGCAACCAAGGTAAACCAGGAAAACCGCATAAAATTAATGCTCGCCACCGCAAGAGAAAATCTTCAAAACTCAGACTAAAAAATATGTTTAAAAAAATTGGTTTACGCGCAAATCTATGGATTTATATCACATAGATTTGCGCGTTTTTATATTGACCGCAGTAAAGGCTTCCCCTTGAGGGGAAGCTGTCAACGAAGTTGACAGATGAGGTGGAAATACTCAACACCTCATTCGTCATTACCTCGCTTGTTGCTATGGTAATGCCACTTTCCCCTCAAGGGGAAAGCTCTTATGCGGTAGTATGATAACTGAAAGTTACTTTACTTAGATTGCCGCGTCGTTCGCTTTGCTCTCTCATCTGCGCATTATTATCTGAAACCTTTATAGTAAGGTGCGCAGAGTGTCGGGCTTCGCCCTCGCACGCAATGACAAGAGAGTTGCTTTGCGCATAATTAGGGGTGTCGCATCGTTCATTACCTGTCATTGCGAGCCGCTTTGACGGCGTGGCAATCTATGCAACTTGATATTCATCTATCATTCGACCGACAGAAGCGACACACGTCAATTTGTCATTGCGAGGGGGTTCTACCCCGTGGCAATCTCGCGCGGACGCGCGAACAGCAGGCTGGGCGGCAGATCAGTTGTTTAAAAGTAATACGTTTATTCTAATAATTCTTCTCCTTGTAAAAAAGGTAGTATGATAACTGAAAGTTACTTTACTTAGATTGCCGCGTCGTTCGCTTATGCTCTCTCATCTGCGCATTATTATCTGAAACCTTTATAGTAAGGTGCGCAGAGTGTCGGGCTTCGCCCTCGCACGCAATGACAGGCTGGGCGGTATTCAGCTATCATCCACCCCAAATCCAAACCAATATGTAAACAATTAACAATAATTAACAAAAATTTGTTTTTTACTATTGTAACAATGTTATAAAAATATCATAATTTGAGTTAAAACTTTTCAATTAATTATTGACTATCCCAAACCATTGTGTTATTATTAATGTAGTTAAATACTGCGGCATTAAATAGCCTTACAGATTAAAAAGTTTAACGCATTCCGCCGACCAAACCAAAACGGCGGAATGTGTTGTGCGCCAAAAATTTTAAGGCAAAAAAAACAAAAACCCGCAGTGTAAATCTCAAAGGAGGGATAAAATGAAGAAGCTAAAAGGCATTGTGCCGGTATTGCTAAGCTGTATGTTCGCATTCACCTTTGCATTGGCGGCATGCTCCGACGATGACGAAACGCCAACCAGTAGCGGTAGTGATAGCACTGAATATGCCGCAATGCTGTCTGGTATAACCGTAAGCGGAGCAAAGACAAGTTTTACATTGGGGGAGGCGTTTTCTACTGAAGGCCTTGTGGTAAAGGCTTCTACTAAGGTAAACTTTATTAACCAGGCTGCCGTAGAAGTAACCGATTACGTAGTAGATTCCAGCGAATATGATAACACTAAAGAAGGTACATATACAATATTAGTATCATATTCTCTTCCCGATACTTATGCAGAAAAATATGCTTCTTACGACGTAACGGTGTCTTCCAAATTGCCCGAGTATTGCAATATTTCTCTTGAATATTCTGGTTCAACCAGTGTGGATTGGGTAGAGGGCAGCGTTACGCTAGATATCACAGAAAATAATACTTTAACAGTAACGCAGTATGTAGGCGAAAAGTCAGAAACTGTTACAGAGACAGTTTTAACCGACTACGATTTATATTACAGCATAAACGGCGGTGAAAAGACAGCCCTTACAACAACTACTATTACGGCTACAGAACAGGGCACATACAGCATATATGCAATAGCCACTTATACAGAGGGCACAGAAAGTAAACAGATGGAGGCTTTTGTAAATATACAGGTCGGCACTGTTGCAGAAACTGTGACAAGCGTTGGCTTAGCTAATTCAGATATAACTTCAACCGCCTCATATTCCGCAGGTGATACTATTACGTCTAACGATTTGTTTACGCTTGTATCCACAGCAGGTACAACGTATGGCGCAGCATCTGGCACGGGTTCATATACAGATGTAGACAATAAGGAGGTAACTCCATCCGCAGGTCTTAAAAACAGTTCTGCTGTAGAAAAGAGTACCTCTTGTGACGTGTTTACTATTACAGCGAATGCAGCTTGTACGGTAAGTGTGTATGTCACTATTTCAAATGACAGCTTTAATTCTCAACGTGCCGCCGATGTTTACTACAAGTTAAATGGTACGCAGGCTACTGCCCAAAGTGTTACAGTAAGAACGACCGTAGTTAATATAACGCAATCGTTAAGTCAAGGCGATACACTTGTTATAGGGTTTACTAATGGTACGAGTGGTACTGCTAAAATGTACTTATGGGGTGCATTAGCTCCTGTTACGAGTGTTTCATAGTAGAGGGGTAATAAAAAATGAAAGTTATTAAAAAGAAATTTTCCGCAATATTTACAATGCTTGCAGCTATATTGCTCTCCCTTATAATGGTTTTTGCTACGGCTTGCTCTGACGACGACGAAGACGAAACAAGCAGTAGCAGCAGTAGCAGCAGCGGCGTTGCCACAACCGCACAGGAAGACCTTTCCGCTTGCGACGGCAATACAATAGGTACAAGCGGCATAACCTTTGACGAAAGCGGTTATACTGCAAATATTATAACGGGCACGGGCACAACGTACAGCGTAAACGACGTAAGCGGTTTTATTACGGCAGTTAAATCTGCCGCCGCAGGCGACGTTATAGAACTTGCCGCAGGCACGTATTCTATAGGCTCTAAGCAGGGCACTGCTTCAGATTCAGCGGCTGTGCTTATTTCCACAAGCGGCTCTTACGATGGCTACATAACCATAAAGGCAGCATCTGGCGCAGAAGGCAAAGTTATCTTCGATTTCAGCAAACTTGAATTTGACAGCAATAACCGCGGCATACAGATAAACGGCAACTATTGGTACGTTTACGGCATATGCGTAACGGGCGCTGGCGACAACGGTATGTATATAGGCGGCAGCTATAACGTTATAGAAAACTGCCAGTTCTACGGCAACCGCGATACTGGTTTGCAGCTTGGCAGGGGTTCGAGCGGCTCAAGCAATATTTCAGACTGGCCCAGCTATAACCTTATCAAAAACTGCACTTCTTATAACAACTACGATAACCAGACTTACGGCGAAAACGCCGATGGCTTCGCGGCAAAACTTACCGTAGGTTACGGCAACGTTTTCGATGGCTGCATAGCTTACCGCAACTCAGATGACGGCTGGGATCTGTATGCTTATGCTTCTAACGGCGATATCGGCGCTGTTATAATTTACAACTGCGTGGCATTCGAAAACGGCTACCTTATGACCACCCAGGAAGAATTTAACAAAGGTGTTAAGTTAGCTACTAACTATGATTCTTTATACGCCGAATCAGATACCAACGTTTACACCACGCGCGACGGCGACGGCAACGGCTTTAAGCTGGGCGGCAGTTCTATGCGCGGCAACGTTAAACTTTACAACTGTATGTCATTCTCTAACCGTATGCACGGCGTAACGGATAACTCCAACCCCGGCGTCCTCAATATCGAAGGCGTTACCTCTTACAACAACGGCGCTGGCATAGACGAAGACATTTACGATACGACTAACTACGGTCATGTAATAGCGGGCGCTTCTGTAGACGATGAATACGGCAACATAAACACCGCCCGTACAGAAGGCAGCTATAATAACTATAAAAATGTTCTTTCTGTTGCTGATAGTTACAGATCAAAAGGAACTGATGCCGGACTTGTGGCTGATGATTTTATCGGCTCTGCACAAAACAGCATATTCTATATGGGTTCAGGTTCTTATAACTATGTGGGCAGCGCTATAGATTCATCTACGTACGAAACAGGGGAAAGCAAAGTAGGTTCTTCTATAACTGCCCTCGATTCTTCGGCAGTGTTTGAAAAACTTCCTTTAACATTGGATAGCACTTCAACCGAAACGGCAAAGGACAGCGACGGCAACGACATTTACTGCATTTACGATGAAGACGGGGTTGCGTCATTTGTCGATACAAGCGGCAACGCTGTAACGTCATCAACAAGCGGCGCAGTAGTTTATACTTACACTAAAGAAGTTCAGACCGAAAATATTACAGGTCTCGAAAACGCAAGCATACATACAACCTACCGCAACAGCGATGGTTCTATAAATATGGGCGATATCCTTGCTATTAAGAGCGATTCAGTACCCGCAAGCTACGGCGTGGGCGCAACGCTCAACAAAGGCAGCTGGGATGATTATACCCATTATTATTCCGTAACTGTAAGCTCGGCAGGCAGCACGGTAGACGCAACGCTTATCGCTATTTACAATACGCTTTACCTGTCTTGCAATGCCGACGCTGTATATCAGGATTTTACTTTAACCACGGCTATGACTAATGCTACCATAACATGGTCAAGCAGTAACGATAGTGTTATTCATATCCAAAAAATGTATAATGCAGAAGATCCTTCAGAGCCTGAAAAATCATCCAACTCAAGCTCTCAGGATATAAGTGCAGTAGTATACCGCCCTGAAACGGATACGCAGGTTACCCTTACCGCTTATATTACTTATAACGGCAAGGCATGCAAAAAGACGTTCGAAGTAACTGTCAAGGCGGACGCTCCTGCAATCGGTGAAGTTTATGCAGAGGACGTGGAAAACGGCAGAATACTTGTAGACCAGTACCAGAACTATTCCGAGCCTGAATTTGTGGTAACCAACGCTGCAGATTACAACGGCAAGACCTTGGCAGACAGTACTTACACTGTAGAAACTACTTATGAATACGCTACAAGCTATACGTCTACGTACAGCAAAGTGGGCTCATTCACAACTTCGGCTGCAGGCGTTTACCGCATTACCAAGACCGTAACCCTTACAAGCGATGGTTCACAGGCTACATACACATATTATATCTATGTTGCAAGTAACGATGCTACTATAGATTTCACCGATGGCGCTGGCACTATAGCTGTATATCAGAACGGTTACATTCTGTCAGGCAGCATGACCAATATCAAGGGCACGTTGTATGCTTACTCCACAACTAAAAGTTTGGGTTCGAATGCTACGGTTGAGTATATTACGGCTAACTTCAGCGATAGTATAGAATCCTGCGAATTTAGAGATAGCTCTATAACGGCATACTTCACTAATGCCAATACAGCGGCATACTACGTATACTACTGGTTCGCGAACGGCAACGGCGTTGTAACTTCTGATGTGCATGAAAAGCCGATAGCTCTTGTGAAAATTAGTTCTACTTCAGACTTTGAAAAGGCTATTACAGAGAATAATGCCCAGACAATTTATCTGCTAACGACAGACCTTGACTTTAATGGTACTTATGGCGTTAATGTTAAGAGCGATACTACATGGAAAGGCTTGTTCAACGGCAACGGACATACTATAAGCAATATTACTTCTACAAATTCATCTGATGAAGATTTTAGAAGAATTTCAGTATTTGGTATACTCGACGGCGGAACAATAATGAATGTTCGCTTCAAGAATATTGAACTTACTTATAGTTACACTGGAAAAACTTCAATAGGTACAGGCTTAATCGCCGTATCCTATGGCGGCTATATCTATAAGGTTGCTATAGAAAATATCACTGTTACAAGTAACGACCATGCTGGCGGTCTTATAGGTGCTGTACGTAACAGCACCAGCCGTTCAAGCACTATCAACACAACCTATATAGACCAGGTATCTATAACAGGTAGCGTAACGTCGACAAACGGCAGTGCATATGTAACCCGAGCAGGCGGTCTTATCTCCGAAGTTACATTAAACAGCGGCGACGGCACAGAAGTTGCAGTAGAAATTTCTAACTGCTACATAGGCGTAGACGTAACAGGTCTCTCGTATGTTGGCGGCGCTGTCGGCAGGTTTAACGACGGTACAGCGGGCAGTACATACTCGCTTGAAATAAGCAACGTTTATATGACGGGTGACGTTGTCTGCACATACAACTACACGGGCGGTATACTCGGCGGCCAGTCGGGCGTTGAAGGCTCATGCAATATAGATTCCTGCGTATTCTTCGGCACGATGACATTCAAGGGCGTACAGATTAAAGAAGCCCAGAAGAACGCTTCAGGTATCTTCGGCAGATATTCGCAGTATGCTGATTCTTCAGTTTCTAACTGCTACGCAACCGTAAGCCAGTACTTCGACGACTACACCGAGGGCGTAAATACAGCGGTAGCTGATACTGTAGTTAAAGTACAGAGCGTATGGACGAGGAACGTTATATTCGACGTTGCTTCAGACGGCTCAACCGTATGGACGTACGTCTTGGCTTCTGCAGATTCAACCAATTTAACAGCTCCTTACATAATCCTTACATTCCTTAGTGATTATGGCTGGGATTCGGCTGTATTAGCCGACGCCTCTACGATATTAACAAATATCGGTTAATCACTCAATCGTTTGAAGGCTTCCCCTTGAGGACGAGCCGACATTTCTCCCTTGCCTCCCCTGAGAGGGGAGGGAGGACCGCTTTGCGGTGGTGGGGTTAAATAATGTTTTAACCCTTCAGTCACGATAAATCGTGTCAGCTTCCCTCTTAGGGACGCCTTGTAAGAGGTATTAATCTAACATTCAACCAAAACAAAACCGCCGCGGTCACCGCGGCGGTTTTAAACTTTTTTACACCCGACAGGAAGCTTTCCCCTGAGAGACGGTCGACATTTTCTCCCTTGCCCTCAAGGGGAAGGCTATTAAAGCGGTGGTATGGTATCTGGAAAGCCGTCCAACTTGGCTGTTCGCGAGCCGCAAATAAATTTGCTCTCGCGGGGTCTTTCGACTACGCTCAAGACGACGGAATAAACGACCGTTCATTCGTAAAAGCGGTGGTATGATATCTGAAAAACGACCGCCTACCCCGTCATCCTGAGCGGAGCGGCAGTAGCCGCGTAGTCGAATGGATATCTGCGCCACATTATAGAATTTTTTTATAATAAGGTGCGCAGAGTGTCGCTATCGCTCGCACGCGCGTACGCGCGGAAAGCCAAGCAAAAACGCCATTCAGCTACCATATCACCAAAACAAAAAAGGCGGCAGTATGCCGCCTTTAACTATATCCAATACTTTTAAGGTGTTACCCTGTTGATATCGCGGGGGAACATTGCCGCGTAACGCACGTTCTTAAAGCCTAAAAGGTGCATTGTCAGCCTTTCCAGTCCAAGCCCAAGCCCGCCGTGAGGGGGAGCGCCGTATTTATGAAGCATAAGGTAAGTCTCAAACTCGTCGGGGTTCATACCCAGCCGCTTCATTTTCTCTACCTGCATATTGTAATCGTGTATACGTTGCCCGCCAGAGGTTATCTCAATCCCCCTGAACAAAAGATCAAAGCTTAACGTGACCTCGTTGTCTTCAGGGTCGTCCATGGTGTAGAAGGGGCGTTTTTTGCTTAAATAGTGGGTTACAAAAAGGAAGTCGCTGCCGTATTGCTGTTTAGCCCACTTGCCTAAAAAGGCTTCTTCTTCGGGCTCGAAGTCCTTCATATCGGTGATATTCTTCAGTTTTTTCACGCACATTTCCTTGGCGTCTTTAAATTTGATGCAGGGGATTTTATCTATCGTGGGGATATCTATTTTCAAAAGTTCCACTTCGGGCGCGTATTCCTTTTTCAACAGCTCCATAATGTAGCGGAGCGTTCCCGTCTCCATATCCATTATATCGGTAAAGCTGTCGATAAAGCCCATTTCAAAGTCCATAGAAATGTATTCGTTAAGGTGGCGGGAGGTGTCGTGGTGTTCAGCCCTGAACACGGGTGCAATCTCGAAAACCCTTTCATACACGGGCACAAGCGCCTGTTTGTAGAGCTGGGGGCTCTGTGCAAGGTAGACCTGTTTGCCAAAGTAATCGAGCTTAAACACATTCGTGCCGCCCTCAGCGCCAGCAAAATTGATTTTGGGTGTATGCACTTCGGTAAAATTCTGGCTGGTAAGGTATTCCCTGAATCCCCTTTGTATGCCTTCCTGTATCTTAAAAATTGCCCTCTCTTTGGGATTACGTAAGGTTACGGGGCGGTAGTCTAAAAGAACGTTCAAGTCGCAGTTTACCTGTTTTTTAGATATAACTACGGGCGGTATTTCTGCGGGAACGGACAAAATTTTTATATCGTGTATCTGTAATTCAAACCTTTCGCTCCCGTCGCGAGTCTCGCTTTTTACTACCTTGCCGCGTATCTCGGCGCTCGCCTGTTCAACCACGTTTTCCGCAAGGCGGTAATCCGAAAATTCGGGCGAGTACACGCATTGGATAAGCTCCCTCGCCGTACGCAGGATAATAAAGGCAAAGTCTGACATATCCCTTATATTGTGTATCGCGCCTTTAACGCTTACCACCTTGCCTTCATTCTCTTTAAAGGCAGAATAAGGGGTGGTCTTGGGTGCGTTTTCGCCGTAAATGTAGTCCATAAAGTGTCACCTCTAAATAAAGTACGTAATAATTTTACGGCTTTTCCGTATAAAAATCAAGCGAAATAACACGTACTGCCAAAATTAACCTTTGGGCTTTAAGCAATATTGCCCGCTTTGTAAATTTTATGCTATATTTACGGAAATTTCATCTTCAACTTTTTCGTCAAGCCCTTGCCTTTATATAAGTATTATGCTATAATAATACCAAGGTCTGCGGTGTGCGTGGTATGGGAAATTCGTAATCCACAATAAACCAACGGGAGCGGTATGTTCGTGAAAATAGGCAAGGTCTGTTTACGGAAAGTCTGATGTTTCACTTCACCGCACCCACCTGCGAGAAGCGGGTTAATACTTTTTCATATCACGGCACAGGCGGATCTTTTTATTTTGTCTTACAGGGCGGCTTGCGCCCTTTTTTATTTAAAAACGGTGTGAAATTTCCTGTGATTTTTATAAAGTGTTTAAATTATTTGCAATAGGCGGTCTTTTATGTTAAAATTACTTTATAACAAAAAATATGCCCGCCGCATATATAATTTAGGTGCAGCAGACTTTATCGGTAATAGATTTAAACGCTATACGCGCAAACGCAGCTTATTTAAAAACCCGCTTGAACGGTAAAAAACTATACGCGGTGGTAAAGGCAGACGCCTACGGCCACGGGGCTGTAAAGGTAAGCCTCGCCCTGCAGGATATTGTAGACGGCTTTTGTGTAGCTCTGGTGCAGGAAGGCGCAGCACTGCGTATCGCGGGCATAACCAAACCCATACTTGTTTTTACCCCGCTCCTCGACGAAGAAGACGCGGCAGCGGCTTTGTTTTATAGCCTTACGGTAACGGTAAACGGCTTGCAAAGCGCTTCCCTTGCCCGCGGGCTGGATTGCCACATAAAGGTAAACACGGGCATGAACCGCTACGGCTGTAATTCAGACGGGCTTGAACGCCTTATGGATAGTTTAGGCGGCGTTAATGTAAAGGGAGTATATTCCCACCTGTATGCCCCGCAAGACAAAAAAAGGAGCTTGGAACAGTTAAGGCTGTTTGATAAAGCTGAAAGGGCGGTAAAACTCAGCTATCCCAAAGCATATGCCCACCTATCCGCGAGCGGGGGAATATTTCTCGGCGGCGAATTTTTAAAGGACGGCACTCGTTCGGGGATATCGCTGTACGGTTATACACCCGAAGGCTTTGAATGCAAAGAACTGAAGCCTGCCCTTAAGGTCTACGCAAGGCTTGCGCAGAAAACCAGATTTATTGGCGGCGGCGTGGGTTACAATACAGCGCATAAAGATTACGGCACGCTCTGCACTTACAGGCTGGGCTATGCCGACGGCTTTGCCCGCGGCGTGCCCTTGGGCGAGGGCAACCTGTGTATGGACGGTTTTATCTCGCAGTCGGGCGAAAAGTGGAAAGAAATATTTTCCGATGCCGACTCTTACGCAAAAAGGTGCGGTACAATAAGTTACGAGGTTCTGTGTTCAGTAACCCGCCGAAGCCGCAGGATTTATATATGAAGGAAGATTTAAGATACAAGTATAAAATATTGCGTAAGTATTTCCAGGGTGTGCGCAGGGAAGAGGCAGACAGGGCTATAGCCGAGTGCTTTATGGCGGCGTACGAAAATTACAGCAGTTTTTTTATATACAACAGTTTTGGTACTGAAGCCGACTCCCACGGGCTGATTGAGTGGCTGATATCCTCAAACAAACGCGTTTATCTGCCCCGCGTACAGGGGGATGATATAGTACCTGTGCCATACGGCAAAACGGTTAAGGGCGCTTACGGTATAGAAGAGCCCGAGGGCGAGCCATACACGGGCGATATAGACGTAACTATAGTTCCGCTCCTTGCGGTAGACGGCGAAGGCTTCCGTTTAGGCTACGGCGGCGGCTACTACGACAGGTATTTAAAAAAGGCTAAAACTTTAAGCGTGGGGCTGGGCTACGGCATACAGCTTTGCGACAGGCTTGAACGCGACGGATGGGACGAGCCGCTCGACGCTTTTTTATGTGAAAGGGGGATTTATTGCTTTGACAGAAAATAACACGGAAGAAATAGTTGAAGAAGAACAGCCGCAAGAGGAAATGTATAAACTTACCTCTAAGCAGGTGCGCAAAAAAATATTGCTCGAAATTGTCGACTTGTTAAAGGGGGCGGCATTCCCCTTTATAATAATGTGCATATTTTCGTCGATGATAATAATGTTCTCAAGCTATACCGACGAACTCGGAGTACAGCTTATAGCAGTAATCGGCGGTGAGCTTATGCTTATAGCGGCTTTTGTTCTTTTAGGCAGGACAAACGGCTCTGCCGCGTACAAAACAAAAGTAACTAACCAGGTAAAGCGCAAGCTGCATAAGCCCGACGAAAAGGCAATACTAAAGACGGGCGAATATGCCGTATGGAAGGGCTTTGTAATAGGTTTTATAACGACTATCCCCTTTTTAATTTTCCAGATAATAGCCTGCACGGGCGAATATACCTTTGTGGAATTTATGCTGGAATATATGTGCGGCTGGGCTGTAGAACCCTTTAACCTTATAGGCACTATACCCGATCCCTATTATCTGTTTATGGCACTCTTGCCCATAGGTCTGCACGGCGGCTTTTACATCTACGGCAAATGGTGGGAAGATAAGCGCCAGCAGAAAATTACCCGTGCCGAAGACGACAAACGCAAGGGCAAAAAGAAACACTACTACGAAGAAAATAAATACGACGGCGGCAAGCGTTACGTTGTAAAGACAGATAAAAACGATAAAAAGAAATGAGGGTAATAAGCGGCAGATACCGCGGGCTTGTGCTTGCGGATTTTAACGGTAAAGCAATCCGCCCTACAACCGACAGGGTAAAGGAGAGCCTATTTAATATCCTGATGTTTAAAATAAGCGGCGCTCGCGTTTTAGACCTGTTTTGCGGCAGCGCGGGGCTCGGCATAGAATGTATGTCTCGCGGGGCTGCGTTCGTACACTTCAACGACATCTCAGAAGACAGTTTAAAGGTGGCGCGCACCAATTTAAAAAGGCTCTCTTCCCAGCATAATTGCAGCGTTACAAAGCTCGATTATGCCCAGTGCCTTAACATGCAAAAAGCTCCGTTCGATATAATATTTATTGACCCGCCGTATGCCGATGATTGCGGCATATATGCCCTTCAATTAATATCTGAAAGGCAGCTTCTCACAAAAGGCGGCGTGGCTGTTTACGAGCGAGACAGAAGTTTTTCGGGCGAAATAGAGGGACTGGAAAAATATGACGAAAGGAAGTATGGCAAAACGTACCTTACCTTTTTCCGTTTAACGTAAAAATATTATGAAAAAGTGTGTATTTGCAGGCACGTTCGATCCCCCCACGGTGGGGCATCAGGCGGTAATAGAAACCTGCTTAAAAATGTTCGACAGCGTGGTTGTGGCTGTTATGCTAAATACTACAAAGAAGCCGTTCCTTTCTGTGGACGAAAGGGTTGCCCTTTTAAATAAGCTATTTAAAGGCGACAGCCGCGTAAAAGTAATCTCTTTCAGCGGGGCGGCGGTAGACCTTTTAAAGCAGGAAGATACCGTGTTCTACGTGCGCGGCGTGCGCAACACGATAGACTTCGAGTACGAGAACGCCGACTATTTCGCAAGTAAAAAGCTGATGCCGGAACTTGTGGAAATTTACATTCCCGCCGTACAGGACAAGATACAGGTAAGCTCTACTCTGGTAAAAAATTCGGTAAAATTCAGGAAGGATTATTCCTTTTACATTCCGCAGGAGATTGCGGAGGATATGGAAAAACTTATGGAGGGCAAAAATGTTTGAAAGACAAGTCAAAATCCCCGATCCCGAGGATATAAAAAATTTATTCCCGCTGCCTGAAAATCTTAAGGCAGTAAAGGAAGAACGCGACAGGCTTATAACCGACGTTATAACTGGCGCAAGCGACAAAATGCTCGTTATAGTAGGGCCTTGCTCGGCACACGAAAAAGCACCCGTGCTCGACTATGTGGAAAGGCTTGGCAAGCTCAACGAAAAGGTAAAGGACAAGCTTGTTCTTGTTCCCCGTATTTACACTAACAAACCCCGCACAAAGGGCGTGGGTTATAAGGGTATGTTCTCCCAGCCCGATCCCACAAAGGGCGTGGATATTTTAAAGGGCATTATAACCATAAGGGAATTAAATATTGCTGCGATAGAAGCCAGCGGGCTTTCCGCCGCTGACGAGATGTTATATCCCGCCAATATAGGCTATGTCGAAGATCTGCTCTCTTACATTGCCGTAGGCGCTCGCAGCTGCGAAAACCAGCTTCACCGGCTGGTAGCAAGCGGCGTAGACGTTGCCACGGGCGTTAAAAATCCTATGAGCGGCAGCATTATGGCGCTTTTAAATTCCATATACGCCGCACAGAGCGGGCAGACCTTTAAACTTAACGGCTGGCAGGTGAAGACCGACGGCAACCCCCTTGCGCATGCCATTTTAAGGGGCGCTGTAGACAATTACGGCAACGATATTCCCAACTTCCATTACGAGTTCGTAATGCA
>JAJQII010000119.1 GCA_021199295.1 Clostridia bacterium | reverse complement strand
CCATATTAAACACCGCAAACAGCGGAGTAACCAAGGAGCAATGCACGCCTGAAAACCTGTTATATTTAAGGCATAATGTGCTTGCCATAAAAGCTAATTCGCCCCACAATATGCCCGAACTAACGCAAAAAGCCTTAGACGAAATAGCTGCGACAATAGACAGAAAAGAGGCATACACAGGGCAGAGTTATTATGAATTATACAACGACATAAAAAACTCGCTGTCCTTCAAAACAGGCAGAGCAATAACAGCGTTGCCGAGATTATTAAAAAAGTTGTTTAAAAGGAATAAGCAAGAATAATTTAAATTAAGGAGTATTTATGGCAAACGAAAACAGCGTTAAAATATCAATAGTTGTGCCTATTTACAATGTTGAAAATGACATAGAAAACTGTTTGAAGTGTTTGCAGAAACAGTCTTTAAAGGATATCGAAATAATATGTGTCGATGATGTTTCGACAGATAACAGTTTAAAAATTGTAGAAGAATATGCTAAAAATGACGATCGTATAATAATTGTCCGCCATAAGGAGAATTTATCGGCAAATGTATCAAGAAGGGAAGGCGCATTGCTTGCAAAAGGTGAATATATATTATTTATTGACCCGGATGATACCATAGAAAAGGATTGCCTTAAACCGCTTTATAAAACAGCAAAAGAGACCAATGTGGATATACTTCATTTTGGTACTAATGTAATAAATTGCGGTGTTACGGATAAACAGGTAGAATGGTATGAAAATTTTTCAAGGCCATACTACGGATATATATATGGTGAAGAAGTTTTTACACGTTGCTTTTTAACGCAGGATTACAGATTTAATATATGGAACAAACTTATTAAAGCCCATGTTTGCAAAAGGGCAATGACTGATTGTGTAAATATTCCATTACCAAAAGCACAGGATTTATATGCTTATTTTTTGATAGCATATTATGCGGGTTCTTACCTTGGCATAGAAGATAAATACTACAACTATGCCTTTGGCGGAGGCGTAAGCGGCGGCCGTACGTTTACAGAGGAAAAATTTAGAAGGCACTGTTCACAATCTGACGTAGCATATTATATCATAGATTTTCTTATAAAAAATAAATGTCTTGATAAATATTATGATGCCGCTTTCAGAATCATAAATAACCTTATTAACGATAATATCGCAAGTTTAAAAGCCTGCGGAAAGGCAAAAGTTAATTTCAGTGCGGAAGATATTTTATATGAAAGCTGGCTGAATGGTAAATTGCAGAACAGCCTTTTAAGTTATATAAAAAAATCAAAAGATGCAGTATGTGCAAAACTTCTTTTTGAAATAGAATTTAAATTATTTAAAAATTTATCTTTAAAAACCAGACGCAAAATATTAATGCTGTTTTTGTCCGTTTATGATTGTGTGCCCGAAGTGTTGACGGCTTTAATTTCCGAATCGGACGTAAACGATAAAGACTATATGTTTTTACAGACAGTACAATCTGCCATAAATGCCCGTTGGTATAACGAAAGGTACATCCCTGTTGTTATGGCTACAAATAACAATTATGCCGCGTATCTCGGTGTAACTCTTAATTCCATTATAAAAAATTCCGACGATTATTATTTTTATGATATTTATGTTTTTCATTCAGGTATAAATAAATACTATATCGAAAAACTTAATTCAGTGAAAAAAGATAATGTCGCCGTTCATTGCGTTAATGTAAAGCAAATAATATCATCGCAAAACTTGTATTCCAACAGGCATTATTCTGTAGAAATGTATCACAGGTTTTTAATACCCGAACTGTTTTTCTTTTTGCCAAAGGTTTTATATCTTGATTGCGATATAGTTGTTTTGGATAGCATACATAAATTATTCAGGATAGATATAGGCAACAACACCTTAGGGGCGGCACGTAATCTTTTACACAGTGAAATGTATGATTACGTAACCCAGACGTTGCATCATGATCCTGAAATTTATTTTAATTCGGGCGTGCTTTTAATAAATTGCGATCAGTTTATTACAGAAAATATAAAAAATAAATGCTATGATTTTTTAAAAAAGAATACCGAGCTCCAGTGCCCGGATCAGGACGCGTTAAATAAGTGTTGCAAAAATGTAATGATTCTTGATACAAAATGGAATTTTCAGTGGCATCACTATTTAAATAAAGATATTGCCGCGGCAAGGTATAAACTTATAAGCAAGGACGCTGAATTATTTGACAACGCTTTAAACGACGTAAGGCTTATACATTATACCTCAAATAAAAAGCCGTGGAATTATCTTTGTTCCGAATATTCGGATATATTTTGGGAATATGTTAACGGCTCTGTGTTCGAACGGGAAGTTGTATATCGCTACAGCGATATTGACGATCCGTTGAAAAAAGAGATAAAAAAATTAAATGATAAAATAAAGGCTCTGCAGGAGGAGTTGGATGCAATTCCTGTTAAGGGCAAAAAAAAGAAAAAGAATAAAAAGAAAAAAGGCGTATTTAAAGGGCTCGTTGATTGTTTAAGGGAAAACGGCGTTAAATATACTTTTAAAAGAATTATGCTGGGCAAGAAAAAGACTCAGGATTATTACGAGAATATAAACAGATAAGAGGTTTTGTATGAGTGAAAATTTTTGGGATGATGGCCTTTATAAACGTGGTTTTATAGTAGTTCCAGAGGGGACGGATATCCCGGCGTCTGTTTCCGCAAGATGGAAAGAGCTCGATTTACCGCAAGGTTATAAAATAGCCTACGACCCTTTGAATAAATGTCGTTTGTGCGAAAGGGGTAATATATGGCTTTGCCTTTGCGGCAGTTACGCTATGGATGTTGACGGCGGTCACATGGATTTTGGAATGATAGCCCATAATCTTGAAATAGCATTGTGTGAATCAGAAGATAAATTCTTTGATTATCTCGAAGGGCTCAACGGCAGATTTGTCTGCATGTATTCCATAAACGGTAAAATTTATGTATTAAACGATGCTTGCGGCGCAAGGAGTGTATTTTACAGTAAAAAATATCCTTTATTTGCGTCACACTATAATCTTGTACAAGAAGTTGTTCACGAAGAAAAAGATCCGTTTTGGGATAAATTTTGCGAATGGAGAAAGGATGCCTCTGCCAGCAATAGGGCTAAACCTTGGGTAATGCCTGCTGATAGGTCGCCTTGGCAAAATATACTTGGTTTATTGCCTAATCACAAAATTTGTTTCGATAATTTTAAGTCTTATCGTTTTTATCCGAGAAACACAATGAAGGAAGTGGATATAGAATCTGCCTGTGATACGATTGCCGATATTTTAAGAAAAGAAGCTAACATCCTTTCCGATAACTATAAAGTATACGAAAGTTTAACTGCTGGTAATGATACAAGAATCTCCATGGCTGCGATGAGAGAACGCAAATCTGAAACAGTATTTTTCACATATCATGATAAAGTTTTAAGAAATGGCGAATATGAAAGTGAGGATAGATTGCAGAATTATAATTTTGCGAAAAATTTATGTAAAAAAGAAGGACTTGAACATAGAGAAATATTCACCTCATCAAAACCTTTACCTAAAGATTTGACGGAAATATTGAATAGAAACCACTATCATAGACACATTCCTTCCTTGCTTGAACCATACAGCAAAATGTTTACGAAAAGAAGTATTCATTTAAGAAGTAATTTAATTGAATCAATAAGGGGCAATGCACATACTTTGTCTAATGCCGTAGACGAAAGAACTATAGGAATTGATTTTGCAAAATTAAATAGATACTACGAATGGCATAAGTATTTTCCTGAATGTGCAGATATTTTTAAACAGTATTATTATGATGCGGAATTTAATAATGTGCATGGATATCCCGTGTATCATTTAATGCATTGGGAACATAATGCTGGTTTGTGGGTGTGCGCTGGTGTTTTAACCGAAAGTGATATCGTGTGCGATACATTTATGTTGTTTAACTGTCGTAAAATTATGGATTTAGGGTTATCGTTGCCATTATACTACAGGAACAGATCTATCATATATGAAAATATATTAAAACGCCTGTGGCCTGAACTTTTAAATTATGGTTTGCCGAATTGCAGTATAAGCCAGTATGATTTGTTAAATAAAAATTATTCCAATAAAGATAACTTTATATACTTCAGCGATAAAGTTATCAAAAGTTCGGCAAATGTTAATATTGAAGACCGTGAAGTGAAGGGAATGTTTGAGCCATATATGCAGGGCATTGTTATCGGATTTGCTTCAAATAAATTGCAAAGCGGCGACTATGTCTGCATTAAAAATAAACAGATTGTAAAAAAAGATATGAATTATTACTGGCAATGTTGTTTAAAAACGCAGTATGTAGAAAGCGCAAAGGGCGGAATAAGCTATGTAATTTTATTTAACGGCAAGGAAGTGTACAGGCTTTCAACAATGGCAATGTATTCAACCAATGTTGTAAGGCTTATGTATAAGGCAGAAGCCGACGGGGAAAACGAGATTGAGGTAAGGCTTATTGCCGAAAAAGATTTTAACGATTCTCTGCATAACGGCGCTCTTGATATATCTAATATAGAAGCTGGGCGTGATTATTCGGATAATCAAAGGGCGTATAAGGTAACGGTGGCTGATTTTTTTTCAGCAAACGAGAGCAATAACAAAACAATAGTAGAAAGGGTGTTGAGAAAATTAAAAAAAATATTATTAAAAATAATTAATCGTTTACGGGGTAATAAGAATGGAACAAAACGAAATTAAAAATCAATTTTTATACAAATACGGCTTTCTTTTAACAAAGAAAGAAGAAGCAATTCCGTTAGAACTCAAAGATAATTGGGTAAGGAATGATTTGCCTGAAGGCATTATTTTAATGCGCGACGCAAGGGTAAAATGCACGCTTAAAGAAAAGAACGGTAACTGGCTATGTTTATGCGGTACGTATTGCATGGATACCGACGTGGGTCATATGAATTTTGAAAAGATTGCCGAAAATCTTTTATTCGCGCTGAATGTGTCAAAAAACAGCTTTTATGATTATGTTGATAATCTTAACGGCAGATTTTTCTGTATCTATTCCGAAAACGGCAAAATATCGTTCTTTAACGATGCCGCGGCGCTGCAGAGCGTTTACTATTATACTGGCGAGGCATTAGCTATTGCGTCGCACTATAATCTCGTATGGCAGATAACGGGGGATGAGGATGACTATTTGTATATAAAGATTAATGAAAACTCAGCTAATTCTTCCGCTAAAATTCCATATATGCCTGCCTGCGACACCCCGTATAAAAATATCAAATGCCTGCTCCCCAACCATTGCGTTAAATTGCAGAGAATGGAGGTAAGCCGTTTTTACCCGAGAAGTTTAATAAGCGGTACGAATGTGGAATTTGCGGCATCAGAGATAGCCAACACCTTAAAACGTGAAGTAATCGCGCTCTCTAAAAATTACAAAATATGTTATGGGATAACTTCAAGCAAAAAAGACAGGGTTATACTTTCTGCCATGAAAGAAATTATGCAGGAGGTTTTGTTTTATACATACCATACGGCAAATACATCAATGCCTTGCGCAGCTGAATGGGAAAAGGACTACCTGTTTGCAAATGACGTTGCGGAAAGATACAGATTTGATTTCAAAGAATTGATTGTAGATGATGCGGCGGTTGAAGATGAATTGAAATCTGTATTGTATACTAACCATTACAAGGCGGAAATACCGTATTTAATGGAAAACAGCAGTATCATTTTTAAAGATAATACTATAAATGTTATTCCGTCATTATACGGGCTTTCTGTATACAGCGATGGCAATTATAATGTTTTTGATAAAAATTTTAATGCGGCTGCCTATTTTGCAACCTCTTGCGGATATGATAAAAAAGCCGATTATTTTGCCGAGGCGGAAGAAAGGTTTAATAAATATTATTCAGAAAATTATTCAAATATCTATAATTACTCCGCCCCGTATTTATTTATGTGGGAATTTAAGTATGGAAAATGTGAACGCAATGCAAAAATCAACGGCTTAGACATTCTGAGCGATTCCTTTATGCCTTTAAATTGCAGAAAGATTCTTGATCTGTTTATGCGTATTCCCGTACAGTTTAAAAAGAGGGATTTGTTATATGACCTTATTATAGAAAAGTTGTGGAGCGAACTGCTTGATTACAATATTCATGACGAAGTTTATAAGCCTTACCATTTTATAGATAAAAACGGGGCAAGCAGCGGACAGCTGATATTTGACGAAAGGTGTAAATTTATATCTGGTAATTTAGTAAATAAATTAACAGGAAGCGTTGCCACTCTGTACGAAAGCCGTAAATCGGGGGCAACCATCGGCTTTGAATCCAACAAAATAAACGAGGGCGACTATTGCGCCGTGAGCACCAATTTCAGAGTTAATAAAGATAACGATTATTGTTTCCAGTTTACTTTAAAAACCGACTTTATACAAGGTGCAAACGGAGGGGTGGAATATCAGATACTCATAGATGACAAGGTCGTATATAAACTTTCCACTATGTCTTTCTATATGACAAACCAGATAATGTATTGCTTTAAGGCGGCAGAAAGCAAAAATATCAAAATACAGATAAGGCTTGTTGCCGTAAAAGCAATAAACAACCCCAACTATAACGGAATTATCAATATTCTGGATGTCCAGTTAAAGCGGCTCTACGGCTATAATTGCAGTAACGAACCTGAAATTCTGGATACGTTTAGTTCAGTCAACAGCTTAAAAAAATAAGTAATGATTAAGGTAGCGGCATGGAAGAAACTGAAATAATTAATCTTTTTAAATTTACGGATAACGGAGTTAATTCTTCGGGGAATATTTACGACGAAAACAGAAAACCGAAGAATTGTTTTTATTCTACTGAAAACAGTATAATTATGGGGTTTACCGATAATTATCTGATTAAGGGCGACTATATACAGTTAAAGCTGAAGAGTAAAGTTTATAAAGATAAAAATTATCGTTACGGGTTTTGTTGCAAAACAAAATATATCCAAGACGCCGTTGCCGGATTGTGTTACGAAGTTTTACTGGATAATAAAGTTATATACAGACTTTCTACAAAAAGTTACTATAGGGCAAATTTAGTAAATATCTTGTTTAAAGCATGGGATAACGCGGAAAACGAAATATTAATAAGGCTAGTTGCTGAAAAAGATTTTTCAGGGGCAAAGCATAACGGCTATCTTGAAGTTAATAATATAGAACTTAACCAGGAGTATTCCTGTAATTATGACTACGATATAAAAGTTACTGATAGTCTGTCCTCAAAAAAAGATACCGCAGAAGTAAACTTACAGAGCTGTATAACCTCGGTTAAGTTTGTGGGGGGGGGTATTGATTCTTTGGCTGTACCCGTAGCCAGTGAATCAGATATAAATCATGTAGCTGATTTACGGGCTAAATTAGTAAATTCTTACGATAAATCAATGCTTGAAGATAACGGCATAAATTTAGACGTGGATAATATAACAGAGTTACCCGAAGGCAGATTTTCTGTAACTTATAAAAATGTTACTTTCGATTGTCTGTTTCATTTAAAGAAGGATAAGCCGCTATATGTGGTGCTTAATGGGTCTAAAACTGGAGAACCACCTGAGTTTAAAAGGTGGAGCTGGTATCCCGTTTTTGAAGGTAGCATGCTTAATATTGCCGATCCAACGTATAAAATAAACGATAAAATTTATCTGGGCTGGTATTATGGCAATGACGAGGTGAATTACAGACTATTGCTTGTTGAAGTTGTTAAAAAAATAACAGATTTCCTTGGGTTAGATAATTCAAAAGTGTATTTTTACGGTTCGTCGGGAGGCGGTGCTGCCGCTTTAAATTGTGCAGGACTTTTAGAGGGCAGCACCGCAATTACCATTAATCCTCAGATATTTCTCGATAAATATCATTACGCTAAAGAATTTAAAAAACTAACGGGGATAGATTTAAGTCTGCGGGATAAGTGGCATAGGGAAGATAGTTCGTATTGGATAGCCAATTCGCCTAAATCAAAGTTTATATTGGTTGAAAATATAAATAGTGAAGATGATTCTGTGCAATTTTTTGCTTTGGAAAAGACGCTCAATAAAAAGTTTAGCTACGGAATTTCCAAGTTTGGCAATTTAGGTGTGTGGCTTTATAGCGCTAAAGTCTATAATACGCCCACGCATAATGCCCAGGAAGACCAGATTATATATTTTGCAATAAAATGCCTTATAGAAAATATGGATAATCCCTCATGGGATAACCTTAAAAGTTTATATCTGATAATTACCGAACTATGGCGGGAAAAATGGGCATTGAGAGATGAGATTAAATTATTAAGGAATAGTAATCTGCAACAGTAAAGTGGGTTGCTTTAATGAAAATAACAAAATTAAATGGATGTAGGGTTATTTGTGTTTCTTCTCGATAGACTAACTGGATAAGTCGATATGCTAAGAGGAATCGACCAGGTTATATAAAATAGCGGTATTTGCCGCTATTTTATATAGTAATTTTGTAAATTATTAATTATCTGCTTAAAAATCAACAACTTTTATAATCCATCATGACTTTTTTCAAAATTTTATACCAATAATTATACCAACAATAAATTTAATCAAAAAAACGGGCTAAATAAAGCAAAAAAAAGCAAAATTTGCCCGTTTTTTAATATATTTTTGGCTACCCAAGTCATTGCGAGCCGCTTTAGCGGTAGCCTGAAAAAAATATGCTGTTGGCAGTTTTTTCTATATGCAAATAGAACTGCAGGTACTATGCTATTACAGGACAAGTATAAATAATGTTTGTACTCGCAATTCTGATTTTTAAATTATTGTCTTTCGTCCATCGGGATATACTCGGCGCTGTCTTTTACGCAACGGTAAGAGGGGCGTATAATCCTGTTGCCGTTTATCAGCTCCTCCATGCGGTGGGCGCTCCAGCCCGCTATACGTGAAATTGCAAAAATAGGGGTGTATAAGTCAGTGGGCAAATTGAGCATTGAATACACAAAACCCGAATAAAAGTCTACGTTTGTGCATACCGGTTTAGAAAGTTTTTTCTGTTCGCGTATAAGCTGCGAAGCTACATCGGCAACCGTTTCGTACAGGGCAAATTCATCCTCGCGCCCCTTTTCTATGGCGAGCTTGCCGGCGTACAGTTTGAGCACTTCAGCCCTGGGGTCAGATATCGTGTAAACGGCGTGCCCCATACCATAGATAAGGCCCGTCCTGTCAAACACTTCCTTATTCAGTATCTTGTTTATATAATCTGTTATGCTTGCCCGCGACCAGTCTGGCACGTTTTCCTTTATGTTCTGGAACATCTGCATAACTTTTATGTTAGCACCGCCGTGTTTAGGCCCTTTAAGCGAACCAAGCGAAGCGGCTATAGAAGAATACGTGTCCGTGCCCGACGATGATACAACGTGGGTGGTAAAGGTAGAGTTGTTGCCGCCGCCGTGGTCTGCATGCAATATAAGGCTTATATCCAAAACTTTTGCCTCTAAGTCGGTAAAAGAACTGTCCTTCCTTAAAAGGTGCAGTATGTTTTGCGCGGTAGAGTATTCGGGCACGGGCTTGTGTATGATAAGCGAGCCGTCGTTTGTGTTATAATAGCGGTAAGCCCTGTAAGAATAACTTGCAAGCATAGGGAACTGTGCAATAAGCTGTATGCACTGCCTTAGCACATTAGAGGTAGAGATATTGTCGGGATCGGGGTCGTAGCTGTAAAGGTTTAACACGCATCTCGACAGCATATTCATAATATCCTTGCCGGGCTGTTTCATTATAATGTCGCGTACAAAGTTTCGCGGAAGCACCCTGAATTCGGCAAGCATTTCGTTAAACTCAGTGAATTCCTGCTTTGTAGGCAGTTTGCCGAACAGCAAAAGATAGACCGTTTCTTCAAAGCCGAAGCGGTTTTCTTTCACGCAATTATTTATAAGATCCTTTACGTTGTATCCCTGGTAAGAGAGTATGCCGGGTATTTCTTTCCTTACGCCGTCTTTTTCTTCCCACGACGTAACGTCAGAAATTTCGGTAAGGCCGCAAAGAACGCCCTTGCCGCTGCTTTCTCTCAAACCTCGTTTTACATCGTATTTGGCGTAAAGCGAAGGATCTATCTTGTTAGTCAGCGCAGATTCTTCTGCCAGTTCGTAAAGTTTATGCGAATATTTTAAAAGGTTAGCTTCATTAAAATCCAAAATATTGCTCCGTAAGGTTATTTTGAGGTAATTACTGTAATTTTAACATAAAAAAGCCAAAAAGTCAATAAAAAAAGCTATAAGCCGCCGCAGGCGTAAAACCCGTTGACAATTAACACAAAAGGTTATAAAATGATAAAAAAAGACATTTACGCAGGCTTTCAGTATAAAAATATTTGCACAAAAGCGATAATTTATACAAAAATACACCCTTTATACATTAAAATAATTGTTTTTCTGGCTGTGTACAGGGTTATAAATAATTAAGTAGAATAAGGAGTTAAATTTTTTATATATGCAAAAAGTAAAACTTATATCTGCCGACGAAACGCTTGTGATAGCGTTAAACGGCGAAATAGATTCTTCCTCGTCAGAAGATTTTTATGCCCAGGTAAACGCTATCTACAGCCACGACAAAAAAGACATAATTTTTGATTGCACTGCGCTCACTTTTATAGACAGCACGGCTCTCGGCACGTTTGTTAAAATTTTCAAACATGTAAAAGAGGGCGGCAACACCCTTTCGCTTAAAAACGTGCAAAAGAATGTAAAAAGGGTTTTCCACGTTTGCGCCCTCGATACAATTATGGAGATTGACTGATGAACGATCTTGTAATGGAATTTGACCTTGAAGACGACAGGTATTTTACAGCGTTAAGGCTGGTCGCGGGGGCTATGTGCAACATTGCGGAAAAAGACGTAGACACTGCCGAAGATTTTAAAGTATGCGTAAGCGAAAGCGCTCTTATTTTAAAGAACAACGGTTTTTCCCGTATAAAGGCACAATTCAACGCGCAAAACGGCGTTAAGGCTTGCCTTTCAGGCGAAGGCGCAAGCCGCTCTTCGTGCGGAGACAACGAACTTTCCCTCGCCCTTATCGGCGCTTTGGTAGAAAGCTGTTCTTTTGAAGAAAAAGACGGCGTTATAAGCTCGGTGGCTTTAAACATATGATGACTAACGAAGAAGCAGACGCGCTTTTCCGCGAGTACCGCAAAACGGGCGACATTAAGCTGAGAAACAGGCTCGTGGAAAATTACATATATATAGCTGAAATTCTCGCCAAAAAATTCGCGGGCAGGGGAGTGGAGTACGACGATCTTTTGCAGGTCGCGTCAGAGGCTCTTATTTTCGGCGTGGAAAAATTTGATCCCGATATGGGTAACCGTTTTACCACGTATATCACGCCCACTATAACTGGCATGATAAAAAACTATTTCCGCGACTATTCCCGTTCGGTAAGGCTTCCCCGCCGTATTTATTCGCTTAACTCTAAAATAAAAAGTTTTGCAAACGAATATTATAAAGAACACGGCGTAAAGCCTACCGTCCAGCAGATCGCGGCGTTTTTAGGGGAAAGCGAAGAATCTGTAATAGAGGCTATGGAGTGCCACGCGCCCGTGAGCCTTGACGCCACTGTGCAGAGTGAAGACAGTGACGGGCTTTTGTACGACGTTATACCCGACCCGGACGATACTTTCGAAAAGTTTGACGACGCCCAGGCGCTCAAAGAAGAAATAAAAAAACTCGAGCCTATCGAACAGCAGGTGGTGGCGCTCCGCTTCGTGCAGGGCAAATCTCAGGCAGAAGTAGGCAAGCAGCTCGGCGTAAGCCAGATGTTCGTTTCCCGCGCAGAGCGCAAAATAATAGATAAATTAAAGGACGCATTGTCGCAATGATTACCTTCAGCGTTGACAATTTAAAAGATATGAACGACCGCCTTAAGGTCTTTTCAGATTTTTTAAGGCAGTCCGACGTGGGCGAAGACGACATTTTTGACAGCCGTCTTGTTTCTTGCGAGCTTATAACTAATGTGCTGATACATTGCGGCGAGCGGGCAGACTTCTGCGGTAAAATTTCCGGCGGAAACATTGTAATTACCGTATCTTCCCCGCATACAGGCAACACCCCGCCGCCCCAGGGCATACCCGACGTGTTTGCCGAACGCGGCAGGGGGCTGTATATAGTAAAAACGGTGAGCGACGGCAACGTATTTTTCCGCGAAGGTGCGGTAGAAGTATATTTAAGAATAAAAGATTAGCACTAAAAGAGTAGCAAATAATTAAGAACATTTAACGCGGGTTAATCCCCGCGTTTTGTATTTTATTTTATGCTTTCCCATTGAGAGGAAGGCATAATAAATCGGTGGGTATGATAGCTGAAAGGCGACCATGTTGGCTTTTCTCGCGTTCGCGTGCGAGCGTAGCGACACTCTGCGCACCTTATTATAAAGGTTTCAGATAATATGGCGCAGATAATTCATTCGACTGCACTACGCTTACGCTCCGTTCCGCTCAGGATGACGAGGGACGATCGCTTTTCCGTCATTCTGAGCGAAGTCGAAGAATCTCGCGAGAGCAACAGAATGTTGCGGCTCGCGAACAGTCAAGTAGGGCGGCATTCAGATATAATTTGTCCTATAACCCTTCAGTCACGGCAAGCCTTGCTATCCCAATAAAAATACATATTGCAATTTTTCTGCAGACGTGCTATAATTAAATATCCCTTGTAAAATTTTTGCGGGTTGTCGGATTATGGCAGATTATAAACAGATTAAAAAATTAATAGAACCCCACAAAGAGCCCGATAAGCAGTTCTTTCTGGATCTTTTAGACGACGATAAACAGCTTGAGTACGAAGCCGCCCATATAAACGGCGTTATGCTTATGTTGCGTGCCGTTTATATCAATAAGCTGAAAAAGGAAATTATCTCTGCCACGGACGAAATTTCACGCCTTACGTCCGATAAAGATTACAATGCCGAAAGTTACAGGCAGGTAATGGCGTTAAAGGCGCTTATTGCCGAAAAAAAGGCAAAGATAGATACGTTCAAACCCTTTTTCGACGAACCCTATTTTGCCCGTATGGATTTGATAGACGACAAAGACGGTTACAACAGCTATTATATAGGTAAACGTGGCGACGAGGGACTGGAAATTGTGGACTGGCGAGCGCCCCTTGCCCGCAGGTATTACCAGAAAAGCCGCATAAACTTCACTATAAACGATTTCAATTACAAATTAATTCTCCGCCGTGCCATACGCACAAAGAGCGGTAAGGTAATAGATTTTAAAAACGAATATCTTTCGGTAAAAGATTTTTTATCCCGCGACGAGATAGGCGGTCGGGACGAGGAAATTATCTTTGACCCGTTCTTGCGGGAAATAATAAAGAGCCGTAAAGAAAAGAGCAAAATTACCGATATAATAGAGACCATACAGGAAAAACAGTACGAAATTATCACCCTGCCTGAAGACGCCCAGTTTGTCGTGCAGGGCATAGCTGGCAGCGGCAAAACTATGATAATGCTGCACAGGCTTTCCTATATAATGTATAATAACGAGGGGGTAAAGCCTCCCGACGTGCTTGTTCTTACCCCGTCAGACAGCTTTAATTCCTTTATAGACGAATTGTCTGCAGTACTCGAACTTGAAAAGGTAAAGACAACTACGGTAGAGCGTTACTTTATGTCCGTGCTGTCCGCCCAGGGCATTTCCCTCGACGGCAAAATGGATGCAAACGCCCAGTTGCCCCCCGAATATCTCGCGTATATCTATTCTGAAAAGTTTATCTTGGATACCGAAAAAAAGCTGGCGAAAATTTTCGACGGCGTTTACGGTATGTTTTCGTCGCCTGAATGTAAAGATATGGCGGCAGAAGTCCTTCGCTGTTGCAGGGAACAGACTCACCTTTACGAGCGCATAAAAAACGCTTCGCTGCGGGTGCGCAGATGCGTTTTAGGCGAAATCAAAGAAAAGGAAGGGGGCGGGCTTTACTATACCAAACCTTTTCGCAGATTGTTTAACTGCGTGTCCGACGTGACTGAGTTCCTTGAACTGAACGATGCGGACGATAGGATGAAGACTTACGGCTATTTCTACCGCAGGCTGCTCACCTTTTACAAGTCGCTTAAATTTATCCGCCGCCACGCCGAAAAGATATGTGCAGACGCCGAAGCCGACCTTATAACCTTAAACAACTCGGTAGACAGGGAAATTACCGACCTTCAGCGTTATCGCATAAACGTGGGCGGGAGCGAGGTTTTAACTTACGCCGAAAGGATAGAACGCCGCAAGGCATTAAAAAAGGAGATAGAAGAAAATATTTCGCGCGTACGGCAAATAGGCGGCCTGTTCGCCGCCCCCTGCGACTATGCCGACGTTATCCGAACCGACTCCAACCTTATTGCAATAGGCAAGTGCGAAGACGGCGTGGATATCGCCCGTTATTTCTACGGCGAAACTATAAAAAAATACAAGCAAAGGTTTGGCGTTTCCGTTAAAAAGCTATACAAATCAGATGCCTACGCGCTTTGTCTGTTGCTTGTAAAGTTAGGCTACGATTTAACGCCCAAGCATTCTTTTGTGTTTATAGACGAAGGGCAGGATATCTCCGCAGGGGAGTATGCCGTGCTTAAGGCAATAAACGAACGCGCGAGATTTAACATATTCGGTGATTTAAAGCAAAACATAACGCCGTGGCGCGGACTTAAAGAATGGGAGAGCGTGCTGCCCCAGGTTTACACCTTAAACCAGAATTACCGCAATACCAACCAGATTGTAGAATTTGTGTCGCAGCGGCTGAATATAGATATGCAGGCGATAGGTTGCGACGGCAGCGAAATAATAAATATACCCCCGCGCAAAGTCACCTCTTATCTGCAGGACAAAAAGGGACTTAAAGCCGTGATAACTTCAGAAGACGGTTTAAATATCCATATGCGAAAAAACTATAACGTTATCCGCGAAACGGGGGTTATATCTAAAAAGAAGATCAATATTATGACCGTTTACGAAAGCAAAGGGCTGGAATTTACCGCCGTTGCCGTCGCCGACCAGGATATGACCGATAACGAAAAATATATCGCCTACACCCGTGCTTTAAAGGAACTCGTAATAATAAAATAGCCTGTTAATTCGGGCATATATGCCGCCCAATTTAAATTTTCACAAAAAAATGTTATAATTAAAGCGTTTTTTTAAATAAAGTATTAATAAGGCTATATCTGGCATTTTTAAGAAATTTCTGTCATATTGTTGCGGGCAGAAACAATTTGTTATATAATTAAAGGGAAGTAAAATCCAGTTTTGGGGTTACTGTCAGAGGAAAGTTTATGGCATCAAACAAAAGGACAAAACAGCTTGCCGATTCGATAGAACTCGAAGGCGAACTTTTAAATTCAGTCAGCTATGCGACGTACTATTGCCGTATGCCGCTTTTTACGGCGTTCAGAATTTATAACAGGAGTTCTGCTGCCGCAGACGAACTTACGGTAAATATTACGGGCAGCACGGGGCTAATTCTCCCGCAGGTGGTAAACATCGCGCAAATTCCCCCCGAAAGCAGCGTGCAGGTTACTGTGGAAAAGGTTTTAAACCCCAAGTACCTCGCCGATCTGGAGCAGGCAGAAGTATGCTCGGTGCGCGTAGTCATCGCAAGCGGCAAAGATTCCGTCTGCGACCTTTCGGCTGACGTAAACTGCCTTCCCATAGACTGCTGGGACGGGCTCGGCGGCAATGTAGAGATGCTCTCTGCCTTCGTACGCCCCAAGATTGCCGATTGCCAGAAAGTTTTAGCCGAGGCGGGGCTTCAGCTTAAAACATGGGGCTATTCCTCCGAATGGAGCGGCTATTCGGGCAACGACCGTAACGCCGTGCGCGGGGCGGCGGCTGCCATTTTTTCGGCATTGCGCAGGCAGAATATAGATAAAACCGAGGGCGAGCCCTTAACGGGAACGGTGAGCGCGGGCAACATAACCCGTGTAATTTCGTCCAAGACAGCCACCCCGTTAGAGATGGCTCTGCTTTTTGCCTCCTGCCTCGAGGCGGCTAAACTCCACCCAGTAATATTGCTCGGCAAAGACAGCGTTGCCGCAGGAGTATGGCTTTACGAAAGCTGTTTTACCGCTCCCACGCAAGACGATATGTCGGTTATAGAAAAGTACGTGCAGGACGGCGTGAACAACCTTTCGGTGTTCGATATCAACGACCTTTTCTCGCATAAAAACGCGAGTTACACCACGGGCGAGTCGCACTTTTTGTCTCTGCTCAGGAAAGACAGTTACGAAATCTGCCTGGATATCAAGCGTTGCCGCATAGGCGGCGTGTACCCCATACCCATAAAGGTAAAGGTAAACGGCAAGTACGAGCTCCTGGGCGAACGCCAGTTTTCTTACGATCAGAAGCCCGAAGAAGTTATAGATGCAGGCAAGTACTCGCTTGAAAAGGGCGCTTCCAAAGAAAAAACGTGGCAGCGCCGCCTTCTCGACCTGTCGCTTAAAAATAATCTGTTAAATTTCCGTTACCGCAGTGACAGCCTGCACCTTGTTTCCGCCGACCTTGCAAAATTTGTCTCTCTGGCGGAAGGTTCGGATAAATTCAACCTGCAGAGCAATTCCACGGGCGAGCAGTCGGCATTCGGCGCTACCGACGGGGCAAGAAGCCTGCAGGAGCTTATAGATATAGAGATGTCGTCGGGCGTGGTACGCACTTACGCCTCGGCAGAAAAACTTTCAGAATGTGCCGCTTCGCTTATAAGAAAGGCAAAGTCCGCCGAAGAGGAGGCGGGCGCTAACACTCTTTGCTTGGCGCTCGGTTTTCTCAAGTGGAAGCACAGCGGCGAAAAGGAAGATAAATACGCGCCCATAGCGCTCTTGCCCGTACAGCTTAAGCGCAGTAAACAGCAGGGCGTTGTAATGACGTCGGGCGGAGACGTTACCGTAAACACCACGCTGCTCGAATTTTTAAAACAGGAATTCGGCATAGATATAAGGGGCATAGAAGACGGCAAGCTCACCGTCTCGGAGATGTGCGCCCTGTTCCGCGCCAAGGCAGCCGATATGAAGGGCTGGCAGGTATACGAAGACGTATATCTTTCCCAGTTCACTTTCGCAAGGTACGCTATGTGGGCAGACGTAAAGCAAAACATAAGCATATACCGCAACAACCCGCTTATAGCCAGCCTTATCGCGAACACCAACAAGATAGAGGGCAACAAGCTGAGCGGCGCGAGCGAAGACGACACTCTGCCTTCCGACGTGTTAGTGCCGCTGCCCTGCGACAGCTCCCAGTTCGAGGCGGTGGCGGAGTCGGCAAAGGGCACAACGTTTGTCCTTCACGGCCCTCCCGGCACGGGCAAAAGCCAGACTATTACAAATATGATTGCCAACGCCCTTGCAAGCGGCAAGAGGGTTCTCTTTGTTGCCGAAAAGCAGGCGGCTCTGTCGGTTGTTAAAAAACGCCTTAACGATATAGGCATAGGCGAATTCTGTATGGAGTTCAGTACAGGCAAATCGGCGGATAAAACGGCGATAGTAAGGGATATAGAGAATACTTTGTCTTTAAAAGACAGCTTTGCAGAAGGCAGGTTTACCGACGCGGGCAAAGAGATAGAAGATACCCGTACCGCCCTTTTAAACCCTTACAACGCATTGCATAAAAAACGCAGGCTGGGCGTTTCGGTCTACGAAGGGATTTTATATTACCTGCAAAACAAAAACGCCCCCGAACTTGTAAATATAGAGAGTACTTTCTACGATTCTCTCACAAAAGAAAAGTTAGCTCTGTACGAAAAGATGCTAATCAAAGCGCAGGTGGCGGCAAAGGAATGCGGCGGCGTTTACCGTTCGCCATTCGAAAATGTGAACCTTACCGTCTGCGACGAATACGTAAAAAATTCAGTGCTGTGCGCGGCAGAAGTTATGCTTGCCGAGCTCAAGCATTTAAAGAGTTATTTAGGGCTTTTCCTTGAAACGTTTAACCAGAAGATAAGCTCGTTCACCGAAAAGAAACTTCGCAATCTTATCTCCATTGCTTCGGCTATACTTACGGGCGAATTGAATATTTTCTTCGATTGCGATGAGGAACAGTTCTATAAATTTTACAATGCCAACGTCCTTTACGATAAAACGGTAAAGGTGTGGGAAACCCGCTTTAATACCCTGCCCGACATAGATAAATATGCCGACGATATCGAAAAGGAGCTGGAAAACTGGGGCGACAATTACCGCTCCTCAAGGCTTATTCTCGCCGTTATAAAAAGGCTGAATAAATGCGCGAAAACCCGCCTTGGCGAAAAGGAAGAGGTGGAGTGGATAAAGCGTGCCTACGAAATAACCCTTGCCGAGCGCAGAATACTTTCCAACACAAAACTTTCACAGAACTTTACAGGGCTCGGCGGCATAAACGACCGCAGGCGGGAGGCGTTTTTAAAACCGCTTTACGACCTGCACGCGCTGTGTTCCCAGACCTTTATGGACTACAATGCCGACGCCTTTAACAGCGTATGTATACACATAAGAAAGGGTTATGCCCAGCCCCTTATAAGCGGGGTTATATCTGCGGCAAAGGCTTTCCTTTCGGCAAAAGATTACTTCTGCAAGGTGACCAACGCCGACAAAACTTTTGCCTTGGACGAGGATATTTTCGATTATTACACGGCAAAGAGTACCGCCCTTATAGACAACATAGATATGCTGCCTTCGTGGTGCGACTATAAAAACACGGCGAAGGAGCTTGACGAAAAGGGGCTTACATTTATAACCGACGCCATGGAAAGCGGCAAGATAAGCGGCGAGCAGATACTTTCCTCCTTCCGCAAAAACGTCTACCGCAATTTTGTGCAGACGAATATTCCCGCCGATGAAGAACTGTCCAAATTTTCGGCAAGCCTTCTCGACGAAAGCGCTACGAAATTCGCCCGCCTTACCGAAGAATTTTCTTCCCTCACAAAGCAGAAAATACGCCACGACCTTATATCCCGCCTGCCCTCGCAGGAGACGGAAGGTCCTCTCGCGTTAGAGTTAATGGCGTTCCGCCGCCGTACCAGCGGCAATATAAAAAATATAAATATCCGCTCGCTGTTTGCCGAGATACCCGAACTTTTAAAGGTGGTTTCGCCCTGCATATTGATGAGTCCGTTTACCGTTTCGCAGTATCTCGCGCCTGACCCCGCGTTATTCGATCTCGTTATATTCGACGAGGCATCGCAGATGCCTACCTGCGAAGCAGTGCCTTCGCTTGCCCGCGCAAAGAGCGCGGTGATAGTGGGCGACCCCAAACAGCTTTCACCCACAACCTTCTTTATGGCTCTCGGCCAGCAGGACGAAGACGAGCTTGAGGCGGAAGACCTTGACAGCGTGCTCGACGATTGCCTTTCTCTCGGTATACCCGAAAAGCACCTTAACTGGCATTACCGCAGCAAGCACGAAAGCCTTATAGCTTTCTCTAACATAATGTACTATTCAAGCAAACTGTGCACGTTCCCTTCGCCCGATGCCCTCGATTCAAAGGTAAAACTTTGCTACATCCAAGACGGCGTTTACGACAGGGGCGCTACAAAGTGCAACAGGCAGGAAGCCGACGCCCTTGTGGCAGAGGTTATAAAAAGGCTTAAGGACGAAAAACTTAAGCGCTCGAGCATAGGCATAGTAACCTTCAGCACGCCCCAGCAAAATTATATAGAAAGAAAACTTTCTAAGGCAATTTCCGACGCTGGGCTGGAAGAAGCCGCCTACGAACGCGACGAGCCCATATTTGTAAAGAATCTGGAGAGCGTGCAGGGCGACGAGCGCGACGTTATAATGTTCTCGGTCTGCTACGGGC